>CAJUHV010000008.1:0-76092 GCA_910586445.1 uncultured Eubacterium sp. | reverse complement strand
AGATCTGCCGGATGTACGGCTGACTGAAATTAAAATACCAGATCTGCCGGATGTATGGCTGACTGTAATTAAAATACCAGATCTGCCGGATGCATGGCTGATCATAAAAATTTACTTGAAAAAGGAGACGAATCATGACATTTAATGATATATTTAAATCAAGTTTTTTGGAGAATGTAACAAGTGTCAGTATTTTAGATATGGCACTGGCACTGATTTTCGCTTTCGGAATAGGGATGCTTATATTTTTTGTATACGAAAAGACTTTCAGCGGGGTGATGTATTCATCGAGCTTTGGCGTCACGCTGGTTGCGATGACGATGATCACAACAGTTGTAATCCTGGCAGTAACATCCAATGTCGTTCTGTCGCTCGGCATGGTAGGTGCGCTGTCAATCGTACGTTTTAGGGCAGCAATTAAAGAGCCTTTAGATATTGCTTTTTTGTTCTGGGCAATTACTGCCGGCATAGCGTTGGCGGCAGGAATGATTATACTGGCAGTGGTAGGAAGTTTTGTAATCGGACTTGTTTTATTAATATTTGTAAATAAAAAAACGCACCGCAATCCATATATTATCGTATTAAATTGTATGGATCACGAAAGCGAGCGCACGGCACTGGAGTTTTTAAATCAGCATACAAAGCGGTGCACGGTAAAGAGCAAGTCCGCCCGTCAGGGAAATGTGGAGCTGAATATGGATGTCCGGCTGAAAGATGAAAACACGGATTTTATCAATGCGCTGGCAGGGATGAATGGAATAAACAGCGCAGTGCTGGTCAGCTATAATGGAGATTATATGGGATAAATAGCATTCTAATAATACTTTAAAAATATTTTTTAATAATATTATCAGGGAAGGAGGCAGCATATGTCAACAAGCAGGCATATAGATAAGATCTGCTGTATAATAATGGTACTGGTGGTAATTATGACAGCATTTTACGCTAATGCAGAAAAATTCGGCATTTCAGTAATGGCTGTGTCTATGGGATATGAGCAGCGCCTGTTTGCCACAGACAGAGTCCATACGATCGATATTGTGATGGACGACTGGGAAGGATTTCTGGATACATGCGAAAATGAAGAATATGAACTATGTGCGGTAGTGATTGATCAGGAGTCCTATAAAAACGTAGGGATTCGGGCAAAGGGCAATACCTCTTTAAGCGCTGTGTCCAGCTACGGGAATGACCGCTATAGCTTTAAGATTGAGTTTGATCATTATGACAGCACAAAGACATATTATGGACTGGACAAAATCAGCCTGAACAACATTATACAGGATAACACGTATATGAAAGACTATCTGTCGTATCAGATGATGGGAGCTTTCGGCGTGAGCGCTCCGCTCTGCAGCTACGCGTATATTACGGTTAATGGGGAAGACTGGGGGCTGTACCTTGCAGTGGAAGGCGTGGAAGAGAGCTTTTTAGAGCGCAATTATGGATCTGATTACGGAGAATTGTATAAGCCGGACAGCATGGATATGGGAGGAGGCCGTGGAAACGGAGGAAGATTCGACATGGATCAGTTTGACAAAGGTGAACGGCCGTCAGACTCCGAATTCTCATCAGAAACACCTCAGGCAGAAGGCCGGTTTCCGCCAGGAATGGAGCCGCCGGCAGAGGATCAGTCTTCGACAGGAGAGGAGCCGCCGACAGAAGACCGTTCCTCGACAGGAGAGGAGCCGCCGACAGATAATCCGTTTCCGCCGGGAATAGAACTGCCGACAGAAGACCGTTCTTCGACAGGAGAGGAGCCGCCGTCAGATATGCAGCCTCCATCTGTGCAGGAAGAAGGTTTATCTGATGAAGCAGGGACAGATGATGAAACGGAGACAGACAGTGAAGCAGACCGTGCATTTGGGCAGAAGAGACAGGGTGGTTTTCCAGGCTTTGAAGGACGTTTTGGAGGAAAAGGCAGTGATGACGTATCGCTGATTTATTCGGACGATGATGCAGACAGCTACAAAAATATATTTGATAATGCAAAAACAGATCCAACCAACGCAGATCAGGCACGCCTGATCCGTTCCATAAAAAATATGAATGAAAAAGAGGATATAGAAAATTGTGTCGATACAGAGGCAGTCATGCGGTATTTTGTAGTACACAATTTTGTATGCAATTTTGACAGCTATACAGGATCTATGATCCACAACTACTATTTATATGAAGAAAACGGGCAGATGTCCATGATTCCATGGGACTATAATCTTGCTTTCGGCGGGTTTATGTCACAGTCTGATGCAGACAGCCTTATCAATTATCCGATTGATACGCCGGTCTCTGGAGGCAGCGTAGAATCCAGGCCCATGCTGGCATGGATTTTGGAAGATGAGCAGTATACGAGTGCGTATCATCAGCTGTTTGGACAGTTTATATCCGACTACTTTGACAGCGGTTATTTTGCCTCTATGATGGATTCTGTAACGGAGATGATTTCACCGTATGTAGAGAAAGATCCGACAAAGTTCTGCACATTTGAAGAATTTGAAAAAGGAGCAGCCACACTAAAGGAATTTTGTCTGCTCAGGGCGGAAAGCATAAATGGACAGCTGGACGGCACAATCCCATCTACTTCAGAGGGACAGAAAACAGATGATTCTGCATGCATTGACGGCTCTGGCATTACGATCTCAGATATGGGTACAATGGGCGATATCATGCGGCATAATATGACGGGGCAGAAGCAGAATCCGGATGGGACATCAAATAGTCAGGATGACCAGAAACAGAATAATGGATTATAGATATAATTAGAGCATTTAAAGCAAAGAGTTCTTTAAATGCTCTTTTTTTATGTTATAATAGAAAATAATCAGACAAGCCTATGGAAAATGAAATCATAGAAAATAATCAGACAAGTCTATGGAAAATGAAATCATAGAAAATAATCAGATAAGGCTATGGAAAATGAAATCATAGAAAATAATCAGACAAATGTATGGAAAATGAAATTTAAGAAAGAAAGTGTGGAATAGATACGAAAAGTAAAGTATAATAAGAAGATCAAAAACAATTAATGGAAGGCAGGGGTGTTTTCTTTAAGGAAAGTGAGGCGTATGTATATGAAAAAGAAAAGTCCGGTTTTTTTGTTTACGCTGCTGTGTCTACTGCTGATTATATTTCCGGCAGGCATTCACGAAGCGAAAACAGCCTTGAAGCTGAATAAGAACAAAATTGTTCTGTCGGTCGGACAGACTGCCAAGGTGAAAGCGGAAGGCGGGCAGGAGCTTCAATGGTCAAGCAGCAATAGCAAAATTGTAAAAATAACAAAAACGTCTGCCGGCAAAAATACAGTCACAATCAAAGCAGTGAAAAAAGGAACGGCAAAGATTGTATGCAGATCCGGCAGCAGCAGTAAAACGTGCAGGGTTGTAGTAGAGGGGGCGAAAGCTTCGGTACCGGACAAAAAGCCGGATAGACCAGCGGTGCCGATAAAAGATGATGATCCTGAGCCGGGAGATCATTATATTCCAAAAGACGAAGTGCCGGATGCAGATAATCAGGATGATGAGTGTACGATAACATTGAATGCAAATGGCGGTACAGTCACTCCGGGTTCTTTGAAAAAGAAACGAGACACCCAGATCGGAGAACTGCCGACGCCGGTTCGCAAGCAGTACACATTTTTGGGTTGGTGGGCGGATGTCCAGACCGGAGGCAGCCTGATGATCTCGCCGGAATACATCGTAAAGGATGACATGACATGCATTGCACACTGGGAGAAAGCGGCTGTTGTAACGGCTTCAGCCTTAAAGGTAGAATATAAAGGCGGGAATGTAGCTGTCGGCGGACATGTGAACAGGTCTGATCTTGTAGTGACCGTTATTTATTCAGATGGAAAAGAAGAAGTTACGGATCAATATGAGATCGCAGATTACGAGATTAAAGAAGGGGAAAATATCCTTACGATTATCTGCATGGGACAGAGCCAGACCATTAAAGTAACAGGTGTAAAGGATGAGGACAAGCCGGATAAACCAGATGGGCCGGATGAACCAGGCAAACCAGATGAGCCGGATAAGCCTGCACCGCCTTCGACAACGAATGTGACGGTGAGTTTCCGGCCGGAGGGCGGTTCAGCAGTGGCCGATATGAGTGTGGCAGCAGGAGCAACCCTTCCATATGTACCTACCAGTACCAGAACCGGCTATACGTTCCGGGGATGGTATACAGGAGTCAATGGGTCAGGCAGCATGCTTACGACCAGCACCAGAATTGAAAAGAGCACCATTTATTATGCACACTGGGCAGCAGCAGGAAAGACGATTATCGCACTGCGCGCATATTATACCGGTACGGCATATGCAGGAGATAATACTTATACCGGATTAACGGTATCAGTATTATATTCTGACGGAACTACCGAAAATGTAATGGGTTATACAACATCTCAGTCTGTCCTGCAGGAGGGCAGCAATACATTTACCGTTACTTATGCAGGGCACGTGCAGACCGTAACAGTCACGGCACATGCCAGGGCAAGGATTGTCAGGGAGATTACCGCAGAATTTAAAGGCGGCGAAGCGCCTGTCGGTACATTTACCTCTTATGGAAATCTCATAGTGACGGCATATTATTCAGACGGCACTTCAGAGATCGTGTCAGGCTATACGCTCAGTACCCAGACCATTCAGCCGGGGAGCAATGTGATTACTGTTTTCTATGAGGGAAGACGGGCTACGTTTTCGGTAATCGGTTATCAGCGTACTTCGGTAGCAGTTGGAAATGTGCCGAATATGACAAATGTCTGGGTGACTGAGGGCGGCAAATTATTAGAAGCATTGGGCGGATATGTGCCGGTCCGTGCGGGATATGTGTTTGACGGATGGTATCTGGATGAAAGATGCACACAGCGTGTATCGGCAGATACGGTGACACAGCCAAATACTTCGGTATATGCAAAATGGTCAAAACTGTACAGCTGGAAATTAAATAAGAAGAAAGTAACTATTAAAAAAGGAAAGACAACCAGACTTTTTATAGATGGATTGGAAAACAGCCGTATTACATGGTCTACTTCCAAGAAAAAAGTTGCTTCTGTAACAAAAAACGGCAAGGTAAAAGCCAAGAAGAAGGGAACAGCTTATATTACGGCAGTTACCTATGACGGCACGGTATTAAGGTGCAAGGTCAGAGTAAAAAAATAGGCTGGTTATTTAGTGCAAAAGATAAAGTATATAAATAATGTGATATAATAAATCAGCCGGATCAGCCTGCAGGAGGCGGAAGGAGGGATGCAGATTCAAGATTTAGCGGGATGAAAGATACAAGCCGAAGTATGACAACACAAAGAATGAAAAGGAGGAATGGATTATGATTCGGGTTGGAAAAAGAAAATATGTAGCGATATACGTACTGTCATTTTTAGCGGCAGTGCTGGCATGTCTGTTTATCGGAAAGAATATGCAGGCCCATGCTGCGCAGGGGGTGAACGTACAGTACCGTACGCAGGATGAGATCCGTACTTATATAAGGAATAACGGCGCCACGACATCGAGCAATCTTACTTTTGTAAGGAATCCTTATTTTCAGACACCATTTGAGCCGGGAGCTTTATCGTATGATACACAGCAGTCAGCGGCAAATATGGTAAATCAGATGAGATATATTGCCGGCTTGTCAAATATGGTGTCCATATCAGATTCATACAGCCAGTATGCACAGGCGGCAGCATTTATCAATTATTTAAACGGCAGTCTGTCAAAAACACCTGCGCGTCCGGCAGGAATCAGCGACCAGCTCTATCAGCTGGCTTCGGTGGGTGCTGAAAGATCTAATCTGGCCTGGTCATCATGGGCAAACCGTGGATTAAATGAGACGATTGTATCAGACTGGATGAATGACGGAGACACTACAAATATTTATACACTGGAACACCGCAGGCGTCTGCTGTATCCGCTGGCAACTCAGATTGGATTTGGTGCAGTCAGCGGTACGAGCGGTACATACAGCTGTGCTTATACATACGAGTCAAATTATGCATGGTCAAATGAAACAGGTGTTGCATGGCCGGCACAGAATATGCCGGTAGAATATTTTTCGACGCTGCATCCATGGAGCATCAGCCTTGGACATCAGGTAAATGCGAACGATATCAGCGTTGTTCTTACAAGGCTGTCAGATAACAAAAGATGGTATTTTTCTCGTGGATCTTCAGATGGAGAATTTTGGGTAAGCAATGATAATTATGGTCAGACAGGATGTATTATTTTCCGCCCATCTATGCAGACAATAGGCTCTTATCAGTCAGGAGATACATTTATGGTGACTGTAAACGGAGATACGACTCCGATTCAGTATACAGTCCAGTTCTTCTCACTGGGCAGCTATGATCCTTCTAAGAGAATGTTTACAGTTACATTTGACAGCCAGGGAGGAAACTCGATTCTGCCTATTACAGTAGAAGAACAGGGTGTGATTTCTTCACTGCCTACACCTACGATGGCTGGTGCAGAATTCCTCGGATGGTTTACAGGTAAAAACGGAGACGGTGTACAGCTTACTAATACAACACGTATTTCCCGCAATATGACCTATTACGCATATTGGAAACGGGACAAGACATTGACAGGAATTACGGCATTTTATAATGGAACTGCCGTAGCAGGAACAGATGTTTCAAACGGCATGGTTGTAGGTGCCCGCTACTCAGACGGCTCATCCCAGCGGGTATATGATTTTACTGTATCACAGAAGACACTAACAGAAGGAAAAAATACAATCACGGTGTCATACGGCGGGTATACACAGACTGTTACCGTCACGGCCTCAAAGCTGGATACGGCTTCGCAGTATTATGAGTTTGCATTCAACGCAAACGGAGGCAATAATACGGGACGCAGCAAAATCATTATCAAAGCGGGTGAAGCGATCGGCGTGCTGCCGGTGGCAGAGCGGGAAAATTATCTGTTTAATGGCTGGTATACACAGGCAACCGGCGGACAGAAGGTGTTTGCACTGACGGTACCGAATGAGTCGGCTACACTGTATGCACAATGGTCAAGTGCCAAAAAGCCGGGCAAAGTAAATACGCCGACATTAAAATCCAGCCAGAGCGGCCAGCTGAAAATCAGCTATGCAAAAGTATCTGGTGCAGCAGGCTATGATATCGCATATTCTACAGACAGGTATTTTTCAGATGATGCTACGAATAAGATGCTTGTAACATCTACCGCCAAGACGTTAAAGGATTTAAAGGAAGGCAAAAAATATTTTGTAAAAGTACGTGCATACCGTCTGGATTCTACTGGCAAAAAAATCTATGGGTCATACAGTCAGTCAAAAGGCATGCGGATAAAAGAGTAGCATGAATGCATGTATGTATATAAAATAAGGGGCAGCCGAACTAAGAAATGTATATACAAGATCTATCAGAATCCGATTTGGAATTAAAGCTATATCTTGTATGTGCAGTCTTTGCTGCGACAGACCCAGACAGTAAAAGGCATAGAAACCAGAATAGAATATAAAGAAAGCAGTATCGTAGAAACAGACTGCCGGATTGTCCGCAGCTGCCTGTAAATAGCTTATATAGTTATTTGCAGCTGGCTGCGGATTTTTTATTAAGATGGTTTTTGTAATTTTCTGGATAAAATACAATACGTGTGTTATAATAATGAAATAATAATTAAGGGCCTGTGCGGCGGGAATCAAAGGATAACTATGAAGTGGAATATTGAATGGGTAGATCTGAAAAACATAGAACGGATGGCAGCTGAATGCTGGCGCATGAGTGAGCGGCAGCTGGTACAGTACTGCAGAGAACTGGCCCAGAAACAGGACTTGGTGTTTGCAGGGGAATTGGGGAGAGCTTTCTTCGGCCTGCTCTGTGAGTCACTAGATCAGAGCGTTGTGCTTGACTGGGCAAAGCTGCAGAAAGATGTGCGTTTTTTATTAGATCTGATTCATGACGGTCAGAATGAGGATGAGCGGTACTGGCTCGGCCGGTATGAGGAATTATCAGCAAAAGCATCTGCTTATTTTCATACCAGATTTGGCAGGATATTTATCACACATCTGGGTGATAAGCTGGAGCTGAACCTGACGCAGAGCCAGAGGCTTCTGAGGCGTGATATTTACACAATTCAAGCCATATGTGATACATGTAATTGGGAAAATGAGGCAGAAGTACGAAAGGCAATATCCATTTTAAAGAAGAAAGAGAAAGACTCTTTTTCCAGCTGGCTTGGAGAAGGCTTTGTAGAGCTGCTCGAAGAAAAATATGAGAAGAAAGAGACGATTATAGACGAAATACAGGCAGAGCTCGAGCAGGAATTAAAGACTCAGCAGGGCAGCAGCCGGGCGAAGAAGCATAGATGGCCTTTGAAAAAAAAGCTGTTATGTATGCTGGCAGTGAGTATTTCTACGGGAGGCATAGCCGTATGGACGTATACGCGGACACCAGATGATTTCATTTCTATGATTGGACAGATGTTTGCAGGTACTTCCGATCAAAAAATAACAGATATCAAAAGCGGTCAGGCTGACATAGAAAAAAATGCCGGGAGCAGGGACACGTCGGGCAGCGTGATGAATGTGGCAGGAAATAATCAGGATACATTAAGCCGTCTGCAGAATGCAGATAGCGGTGCAGCAGGCAGCGGCCAGGACATGCTAGAGAACGGCCAGAATGCAGGCGGCAGCCAGAATATGTCAAAGAATGTCCGGAATACAGGCGGCCAGGACATTTCAGGGAGTGGTGCAGGCACCAGACAGGATACAAATGGACAGGATAAAAACAGTGAGGATATATCAGGAAACGGACAGAATGAAAGCAGCGGCCAGGACATTTCTGGGAACGTCAGGAATACAGACAGCGGGCAGGAAGTGTCAGGAAACGGACAGGATAAAAGCAGTGGACAGAGCGCGTCTGTGAATAGACAAAGCGGGGGCAGCGGGCAGAATACGTCGGGAAATGGACAGGACGATCCGCAGGGCACGGATGGAGCCCGGAGTGCAGCAGAACATTCAGAAAATGCAGCAAAACCAAAAATATTGCCGCAGTATAAGGCATTTCAGAAACAATATCCAGATTTGTTTGGATGGCTGAAAATACCGGATACGGAAATAGATCATCCGGTTATGCAGTCCGATGATGAAAAAAGAGGCGAGCGTTATTTTTATCTGCATAGGGACTATACAGGGAAACAGGCAGAAGAAGGCTCCCTGTTTGTGGAAAGCAAAAGCAGCTGCTATCCGCAGGATGACAATACCGTTATTTATGGGCACAATATGAGCAATGGACATAATTTCGGCATATTAGAGAAATACAAAGATCCTGATTATTACAGGCAGCACCAGACAATACAGTATGATACGATTTATGAGACAGGAACCTATCAGATCGCAGCCGTTTTTATGAGCAGGGTACTGTATCAGGAAGAAGAAGGGTTTCGTTATTATCGTTTTTACAATTATAGCTCTAAGAGCGAATATCAG
This sequence comes from uncultured Eubacterium sp., assembly GCA_910586445.1. Classification (GTDB taxonomy): domain Bacteria; phylum Bacillota; class Clostridia; order Lachnospirales; family Lachnospiraceae; genus Eubacterium_J. Next base: position 66,645 of record CAJUHV010000008.1, on the reverse strand, counting down.
GAATGTTTAGATTTTATCAATGAAAATAAACTGTATGATACAGGTGTAGATCTGCAGTATGGGGATAAACTGCTGATGCTGTCTACCTGTGAATATTCTCGGGAGAATGGGAGGCTGGTGGTAGTAGCAAAGCGGGAAGAAAATTAGACGAAGTTAAATTTTTATTATTTTTATTACTTTTTATTATTTTTTATCATTCATCATTTCCAAGTCCCATTCGTCCGGATCTACTGCGTCTTCAGCGTAGGATTTTAAAGCTTCAATGATATTGGTAAAAAAAACCCGCTTGCGTTCCAGCATATCATCGATCAGTTGAATTATATGTTCCTTTTTGTCCATATGATTATCGAGTCCTTTATTCTAGAGCGTGTCTTAAAAATCATTCCTGCCATCTGCACGCCCCATTTTGCGGTATATTTGGCCCTCATTCGGTCAACGCAGCCCGCTGCGCCTGCCTCATTCGGGTCAAATCTCCCACATCATCTTGGACATTAGTAGTCCAAGAAGCTTGAATTGTGACGCACAGCTGACAGAAAGCATTTTTAAGACACGCTCTAGCATGTTGATCTGTTTGCTGTGAATAGTAACTATAAATTCTTTTATATCTAATTTAAACTATTGACAGTATAAATGAGAAAATCGATTTTGTAAAGCACGTCATGAATTTATATTAAGAAAATTTAATGAGAAAATAAATATTGACAAATGATGACTATTGTGATAGTATTCAAATGTAAACACTATTGCAATAGTCAGTTTATGGAGGAAAAGTGATGGAAGTGAAATTATTTGATTCTGAATTAAAAGTGATGGATGTACTGTGGAGGGCAGACAGAGATCTGACAGCCGGACAGATAGCAAAGATCCTGTTAGATGAGATCGGCTGGAACCGGAACACAACGTATACCGTGATCAAAAAGTGCATTGCAAAAGGTGCAATTGAGCGCAGAGATCCAAAATTTATCTGCCATGCACAGGTGACAAGGCAGCAGGCTCAGAGCTATGAGACGGACGAGCTGATTGACAAAATGTTTGACGGATCAAAACAAAAGTTTTTTGCAGCGTTCCTGTCTAACAGCAGGCTGACGGAGGAAGAAGTCGATCAACTGAAAGAAATGATTTCAAATATGTCGAATCCATCCGGCCAGTAATCAGTGAAGCGGGGAATAAGTGTATGAAACTAGTAGAAATGAGTATTTCTGCGGGAGTACTGATTTTGTTTTTAGTGCTGCTGCGTACCATTTGTTTTTCGAAACTCCCAAGGCGGGCATTAGTGCTGCTGTGGATAATTGCATTAGTCAGGCTGCTTCTGCCGTTCAGCCTGCCGATTAAAAAAGGGATTGCTACTCCGGTTTTAGGGCTGATTGAAAAAATGCTGCCGATGTTAAAGCAGAATTTATTTTCTGGAAACACGGGCGCGGCATTAGATACAGTGCATAAGGCGGCATACGGTGTGTCTGGCGAAGGCTGGAGGGGATATCTGCAGAATATGCTGGCAGGTGATTTTTGCTCTGCTTTGTATGCAGTATGGATTGCCGGGGCAGCAGGATTTGGTATTTACTTTTTCTATTCCTATAGAAAGGAAAACCAGATGTTGGCACAGGCAATACCGCTGAAAAATATGCAGACGGATTACAAGGCGCCGGGAGATCTGCTCAAATTGTATGACAATGCCCGGAATCTGGCAGGACGAAAGCAGCTTAAAATAAATACCCGTTATGAGAAGGTCTATATTCATGACCGGATACAGTCGCCTCTTGTCTGGGGGATGCTCAGGCAGCGGATTGTATTTCCCAAAAGTCTCTGCTGTTTGGAGCAGTCAAAGATTCAGTATATGCTTACACATGAATACATTCATATGAAAAGGCATGACAATCTGTGGAAACTTGTATCAGCAGCAGTCGTATGCATTCATTGGTTTAATCCATTCGTATGGGTAATGTATTTTTTGCTGGCAAGGGATTTGGAATTGTCCTGTGACGAATATGTTTTGTCACTGTATGGCGCTGCGTCCAAGGAAGAATATGCAATGACACTTTTATCGCTTATGCAGAATCAAAAAGGAACAACGTTATTTTGCAGCGGATTTGGAAAAAATCCGGCCAAAGAAAGGATAACAGCGATTATGAATTATAAAAATATAACCAAAGCAGGCGTTTTTAGCGCAGTTTTATTATTGGCAGGTGCAGCAACCGTATTTGCAGCAAATGACCGGGCAGCAGCTTCTGAAACGGAAACTCTTAAAGCAGGAAACGCAGAGAGCAATAAGCCTGCATACTGTACGGTTACAGCCACAAATGAAAATGGCGAGATCATACAAGATTCCAAGATCGTTGAAATAGAATCAGACGGAAAATCCGAAAAAATTGTTTTAAGCGTTTTCGGAGAGGGTGACGAAGAACTATTTGGAGAGCATGAGAAGCTTTATTACATGGATTTGGAAGGCATCGTGTATACATGCGATGAAACAGAAGATAGTTCACAAGCGCCTGACACAACGTTGACATATAATGGTAAGAAGTATGAATTAAGGCCGGTTAATAAAGATACAGACAAAAAAACAGATCAGTAACATAACCAAACAAAGCATTCGGCAGGGCCGGATGCTTTGTTTATATCCCTGATTTGCGTTCTAGAAGTCTTACTGAGAAACTATCTGAGCTTGTAAAGAAAAAATTACTTTGCATGAAAAGATAACTGTATTATAAGTAGAAAATTATATAATTAAATAAAGATTTATTGCAGAAAAAATCTTATGTCTCTATAAGATTTTACTGTTTTTGGCGCATTAGACATCAAAATAAAGGCTGCATTTGTACGCAGATCATAATTTTAATGCTGCTGATATTTGAATATATATACTTAAATAAACCAAAAGAGTGGAAAAAATATACAATAACATGTCTATCTTGAAAGGAATTCTATCGCTGACAGATCTTATTTTGTTTCGAAAATCAAGAAATATCCAAATTTTACAAAGATAATATCTCGAAAAGAATATTCTGATAATAAGACTTAAATATTAGTTTTAATAAGAAAAAGCAAATAATTTTGATCAAAAAAATAAAAAGAACTACATAATGTGCGCAAAACAGCCTCTTTTAGAATCTACCGTCCGAGGGACTGTAATAGATTATATTTGAAATAAGTCGGAATATTTTACAAAAAATCTGTAAAATACGATACTTTTATTTTGTCTTATTACAGCATATTATTATATTAAAATTTTATTTATATAATATTTGTGCGAAATACATAATTTTTTATGAGTATTTATTTTTGTAAACAAGTGCGATATATCGTTTTACATTTTGAAAAATAAGACCAAACAAGTAAACAGCTGATTGTAGATTGATTTAAATGCATATAATTATATAAAAAAATCTATAACGTAGTAAAAATATACAATTTAAAATATTTGATGTATAAAACTAATAATGAAAACCGATTGCATTTTTACTTTCATCCAAATTTCCAGTTTATTCCAAGAAGCCAGCATTGTCTTTTTTCGTAAATGCTGTTACAATTAAATAGACATTCAAAACTTGAAGGAGGTAATTATTATGAAAGAACTAATGTCATCACCAGTTTTTATGTGGCTTGCTCTTATGTGTATATTTATTGTGGTAGAAATTATAACTGTAGGCCTTACAAGCATATGGTTTGCCGGCGGATCACTGGCTGCACTGATCTCGGCATTGATCAATGTTCCAATGGTCTTCCAGTTTGTTCTTTTTTTCGCAGTATCCTCCGTACTTATATTTTTTACAAGGCCGTTTGCATTAAAATATGTAAAACCGCATAACATAAAGACCAACTACGAAGAAATCATCGGCAAAGATGTCCAAGTTACCAGCAAAATAGATAACCGCGCAGGCACCGGCACCGCAGTTTTCAACGGACTGGAGTGGAGCGCAAGGAGCATGCGGGATGAGGACACTTTTGAAATAGGAGAAACGGCGCAGGTAGAACAGATCAGGGGCGTAAAACTGTACGTTACGCACAAATAAAAAAGTGCAGAATATATGGAGGCAGTTATGAAATTAGGCATGACATTTGAAGGAGGGGCGAATCGCGCAATATTTTCCTGCGGTGTTATCGATGCATTTTTAGAAGAAGGCCTGATGCCGGATTATTTTATCGGAGTTTCGGCAGGAATCGCATATGGGGTATCTTATTTATCCAGACAGGCGGGCCGCAACTGGGAGATTACACAGAAATATATCCGGGATAAGCGGTATATGGGCATGCACCATTTGTTTAATAAGGAAAAAAAGTCATATTTTAATGTAGATTTTGTTTTTTCTGAGATCCCGGATAAGCTGGTGCCGTTTGATTATGAGGCGTTTGCAGACTATCCGGGCGAGGTGACAGCCGCCGTAACGAATATCCACAGTGGAAAGGCAGAGTATCTGCAGGTGCCGAGAGGCCGTGAGATGAATCAATATCTGGTTGCAAGCTGTTCACTGCCTGTTATGTTTCAGCCTGTGAAAATCGGAAGGCACTATTATCTGGATGGGGCGATCGCAGATCCGATTCCATTTGAACAGCCGATGAAAGCAGGCTGTGATAAAAATATTGTCGTATTGACGAGAAGCAGAGATTATATCAAGCCTGCTGCGCATATGATGGGGGTAGCAGGAGCATTGTACAAACACTATCCAAGGCTGGTTGAGACGCTGGAAGGACGTACGCAGTACTATAATGAAAGTATTGAAAAGATCCATGCCTTAGAGCAGGAAGAAAAACTGTTTGTAATAGCGCCCGACCAGACATTTGGAGTCGGACGTGTAGAGTCAGACCTGCAGAAGCTGCGCAGGTTATATGATGAAGGATACCGCATTGCCAAGGAACAGATGCCCCAAATAAGGGCATATTTAGAAAAATAGACGCAGGAAAGGGGAACATATATGCCGGGGTTTATGACACATTACCTATTCGGGGTTAAAAATATAAAGCAGCTGGAGCGTGCAGATGCATGCCAAAAGCTGCGTGAGAGCATACGTGCTTATCAAAACGTATTTCAATTGGGACTGCAGGGGCCGGATATCTTTTTTTATCATTTTGGTTCACAGTTTCAAAGGATCTGCCCTGGGTCCATCGTACATACGAGATCAACAGGGGATTTTATAAAATGCCTGATAGAAGCACCGGAGCTTTTTTGGTATGAGGACGAGAAGCAGGCTGCGAGAGCATATGCAGCCGGTTTTATCGGACATTATGCACTGGATACTCATGTACATCCGTATGTCTACTGCCTGACAGGGGCAGGCGGGCAGTTAAAGAAAAAGGGCTATGCAGACCATATCGGACTGGAAACGGATATTGATGCCGGCCTGCTGATGCGTTATAAGAAACGCCTGCCGTCAGAATTTCCATATGGAAAGACGATTGCGCTTGGGGCAGGAACGCGCAGGACAGTGGCTGCCATACTGCATTATGCTTATAGCGTAATATTTCCAGAATTATCTTTGTCAAAAGGTTTTTTTGCAAGGGCAGTCCGCTCTATGCAGATCGGGACTATGCTGACCTATAATCCGCATAATTATAAGCGGCAGATTATGTCAAAAGCAGAACAGTTCTTTTTCGGCCATCTCGCCATTTCTACAGTCATTCCATCAGATCAGGTGAAATGCTATGAAGATCCGCTGAATCTGGAGCATAAGCAGTGGCATAATCCGTGGAATCCAAGTGAATATTCAGACAGCAGCGTGCCTCAGATGATAAAAAAAGCCTCTGGTCAATACCAAGAGGCCTTGAAACGGCTTGATCTGCTGTACCAGTCGGAAGAATTCGAAGACCGGTACGATGAACGTATGGAATCGGTCTGCCGGTATCTGGGTCAGAAATCCTATCACAGCGGGCTGGACTGGACATTAGGTGAAGAGATCGAAGAATGATCCGGCATATGAGAAATAAATTCTTCGATCTGGTGCCATATGATATCCATCAGGCGGTGTCTGGCTTCTACGCTTGCCCATGCAATATGCGGAGTGATCAGAAGCCGTTCGCTGTCTTTGATCAATTTTAATGGATTTTCGCTGCTCATAGGCTCTGTACATAATACATCCAACCCGGCAGCAGCGATTTCTTTCTGGTTTAGTGCCTCCGCCAGATCCTGTTCGACTACAATCGGTCCGCGGCCGAGATTTAAAAAGACAGCACTGTTTTTCATTTTTGCAAATGCCGCATAGTCCATCAGCCCTTCGGTCTGCGGTGTCAAAGGTGCATGGACAGAGATAATATCTGACTGTGACAGTAGTGTTTCAAAAGAGACACGTTCATATTCAGCGTTGTTATTCTGTCCGGTTGTTGAATAGTATATGACATGGCAGCCGAATAAGGAGGCAATCTGGGCAACACGCCGGCCGATTGCGCCCAGGCCGATGATCCCCCATGTCATGCCGCTGATCTCGTGAAATACATTGGAAAAGTGGGTAAAAGTCGTATTATTTACATATGCCTCACTTTTTACATAGTTATCATAATACGGCAGCTTTTCCAGGAGGTAAAACAGCAGGGCAAATGTATGCTGTGCGACGCATTCAGTAGAGTATCCTGCCACATTGCGCCATGCAATCCCATGCTGGTCCAGATAATCTTTATCCAGGTTATTTGTTCCTGTGGCGGTGACACAGACCAGCTTTAAGCGGGAGGCTTTGGAAAGCGTGTATGCATTTGCTTTCATTTTATTTAAGATAATGACATCTGCATCAGCGACACGGTCCCGCATTTCATCATCAGTAGAAAAACCATAGATTCTTACATTTCCAAGCTTATTAAAAATGCTTAAATCGATGTCTCTGCCAATTGTGTCGGCATCTAATAGGACGATATTCATAATAATGCTGCTCCTTTCAGAAAATTCTACATGTAATGGCACTGTAACTGCAGATTTCTTTATATAAATGAAAATTTATTAACCATCACAGGCATATTCATGTTACAATATTATCACTTATGCAAATAAATTGCCAGAAATTAACAAAATCTGGTATAATAAAAATATTTATTATTTTAAATAAGACTGCGGCAACAGGAGATACAACCATATGTCTGAAAAAAAGAAAAATTTGCTGCTTCAAGGCGGTATTTTGGCGGGAGCAGGCCTGATCACAAAAATAATCGGCTTTGCCTACCGTATTCCGATGAGCAATATGATGGGGGATCAAGGAAACGGGCTGTATTCAGTGGCGTTTGGAATCTATGGCATTGCACTGACGATTTCTTCCTACAGCCTGCCGCTTGCAGTATCCAAAATGGTGTCGGCAAGAATTGCGAAGGCAGAATATCAAAATATGATAAAAGTCGTTGCAAATGCGCTTGTGTATGCATTGATCGCAGGCTTGTTTGCCATGAACGTTCTTTTCTTTGGTGCGGGCGTTTTGGAGAAAATGTACCATAAGACAGGGCTTGCGCTGCCGCTGCGGGTGCTTGCGCCGACTACGTTTGTTGTAGCCCTGCTGGGTGTTTTCAGAGGCTTTTTTCAAGGGCATGGCGATATGGTGCCGACATCGCTCTCGCAGATTCTGGAGCAGATTGTAAATGCTGTGATCAGTGTATTTGCTACATGGTGGTTTACAAAACTGTATGCGGGAGGAGATCTAGAAGCAGCATTCGGGGCAGCCGGGGGCACGCTTGGCACCCTCGCAGGAGCTTTGAGTGCACTGCTGTTTATCTTATTCCTATTCATAGCTGCGCGCAAGCGGTATATGACGAAATTTAATCCAGATGAAAAGCTGGAGACAAGCGAGCAGATTTACAAAGCGCTGTTTTTGACAATTATTCCGATTATTTTAAGCCAGACGATTTATCAGATCGGCTATACGATTGATGACCTGATGTTTGGCAGCCTGATGGAAATGCGCGGATATAAGGAAGAGCTTGCTACTTCACTGCAGGGTGTATTTAATACGCAGTATAACCAGCTGGTAAATCTGCCGGTTGCGATTGCAACGGCAATGGCCTCATCTACGCTGCCTAGTATCGTGCTTTCCCGGCTGCAGAATGATACACGCGGCGTGCATCAAAAAATTACACAGGTCATCAAGGTTAATATGGTGATTGCGTTTCCGTCAGCAGTAGGGCTTGCTGTATTATCTGAACCAATTATACAGATGCTGTTTCCGAGGCTGACTACTTATAGGCAGTATGCGATAATGCTGCTGGCGACAGGCTCCAGCGCAGTTGTATTTTATGCGTTATCTACCTTGACGACATCGGTTCTGCAGGGAAGTAATTACATGCGCCTGCCGGTTATACATTCCGCAGTCTCATTAGGAATACATGTTGTCTTATTAGCAATCTTATTGTTATTTACAGATTTAGGCGTTTATGCACTGCTGATCTGCAACGGTATTTTTCCGGTTATTGTAAGTGTATTAAACTGCCGCTCTATAACGCAGAAGGTAGGATATAAATGGGAATACCGCAATACCTTTATAAAGCCGATGATTGCGTCGGCAGCGATGGGGATTGTAGCGTTTGCAATGTACCATGTGTTAAATCAGGCAATTGCTAATGTATATATCGTGTCTGCAATTACGATTACCGCTTCAATCATTGTGTATGGCGTAATGATTTTACAGATTAATTGTTTTTCGGAAGATGAACTGCGGGCTATTCCGGGCGGCAGCAGGCTGGTACATCTGATTCATAATTAGAGCATGTTTGAAAAATGCTTTCTGTCAAATGTGCGTCACACTTCAAGCATCTTGGACTACTAATGTCCAAGATGATGTGGGAGATTTGACCCGAATGAGGGAGGCGCAGCGGGCTGCGTTGACTGAATGAGGGCCAAATATACCGCAAAGTGGGGCGTGCAGTTGGCAGGAATGATTTTTCAAACACGCTCAAGAGATATATTAAGTGGAAGTAGGTTTATATGGAAATTATAGGGATTGCAATTGGTGCCGCCTGCATTTTTATACTGCAGGCGGTTATTTATAAAAAGTTCTGGCACATAAATCTGACTGTCCTGGCTGCATTTGCGCAGCGTTCGATTACAGAGGGAGAAGAAGGGGAGCTGTATGAAACAATTATAAATCAAAAATGGCTTCCCCTGCCTATGCTGCGGGTAAAATTTGAGACAGACAGGCATCTGGATTTTATGCAGGAAGAAAATCTGGCGGTGACAGACAGGTGCTATAAACATGACATATTCACAGTCATGATGTTTCAAAAAATTACAAGAAAATTAAACTTTAGGGCAGACAGGCGCGGATTCTATGAGATCAAACAGATCAGCATAGATTCTACGGACTTGTTTATGGAGAGGCATCTGGATAAGGATGTTGCATGCAGTGCGTCCATTTATGTATATCCCAGGCAGGCAGATCCCGGCAGGCTTTTGATTCCATTTCAAAAGATGATGGGAGAAGTGCTTACAAGGCGGTATGCATATGAAGATCCATTTGAATTTCAAGGAATCCGTCCATATGAGCCGTTTGACAGCATGCGGGATATAAACTGGAAGGCTTCTGCCCGTACCGGAGAGCTGCGCACAAACCTGCATGGATATACTGTGCGCCAGGAGGTATGCCTGCTGCTGAATCTGGAATCCGAAACAATGATGGACTATAAGCAGCTGAAGGAAGAAAGCATACGGCTTGTAAATAGTCTTGCAGAGATGTTTTTTGCGCAGGGAATCCCAGTGGGAGTTTATAGCAATGCAAAAGACCTGCTGACCGGCAGGGAGATGGAGCAGCTGCCGGGAGGAGGCGGACAGCATCTGACCCAGATCCGGGAGAGCCTAGCGAGGCTGGATTTATCGCAGCAGATGGAAGAGTTTGGGACATTTTTAAAAAAGCATATGGAAGACAGCGGGAATACGGATATGATGTATGTCATGGTTTCTTCATCACAAAGGCCGAGTGCCCGTGAACAGTTTCAGCAGCTGTGCAGTGCATATACTGGAGGAGTGTGGCTATTGCCGCTTTATTCATGGATGGAGCAGAAAGTGTTTTCAAGTCCTGATCTGTCTGTAATGCGGTGGGACATAGAATAATAAGGGGAACTGATTATGGAGAAAAAAATATCGTCATGGGATTATATTTTTAGACAGATCCTAGTGTTAGGGATGTGGGGAATGATTTGTCATAGCACAGCCTGTATATTATATAATGTAATTTCAGAAAAGACGCTTTGGATGGACCTGTCACTGCTTACATTGTACATTCCATTATATTTATTTGCCATAATCCGCAGCAGATGCGGGAATTTCTTTTTATTCTTGCTATTTCATGCAGCATCAGGCGGAATTTTTATGTTGTTTTTTGAAGGGATTGAACTAAAAATTATTATGGGTGCGTGTGTAACAGCCATGATTATAACATCCTTTGTGGAACGGATGAGGCCGTATTATTTACGTGGACAGAGCCCGACGGCGTTCTGTATCATCTTATTTCTGGCCGTTTATGGCACTGCCTATGTATTGGGAAGGCGGGCTGTCATGCAGATCAGCTATTATGAAGCATTTGTATTTCTAATACTGTTTGTGGTACATAGAAGCCTGCGTAATACATCTAAATTCCTAAAATTAAATGAAGGTATGCAGAATATGCCGTCCAGGGAAATAAAGGGAATGAGCAGGATGCTGTTAACGGTATTTGTTTTGTTTTTTACTGCGGGGATGATTCTGCTGCAGAATATGCCGCTCGGACAGCTGTTAACCGCTGCAGGAACTATGACGAAATATATTGTGCGCAGGCTGTTTCTGCTGATTATTCAGCTGCTTTCGGGAGAAGGAGAAGAAGTAGCCGAAAAAGCAGAATCTGTCGGGCAGGAGCTTATGATGCCTGCAGCAGCAGGCGAAGCACCTTTATTTTTACAGGTGTTAGAACAGATTGTTAAATCTGCACTTTATATAGGACTGGCAGCAGCAGTTGTTTATTTGACAGCGAAAGTATTTTATGCAGCTTATAAACGCTTCTACGCACAGCAGAACAGCCATGGGGACGAAAGTGAATTTTTCTGGCAGAATTCTCCGGTCAAAGAACGCATAGGATCTATAAAAAGAAAAAAAGAGCCCTGGGACGGCGGGAGCCTTAATCAGAAAATGCGTTATGTATACAAAAAATATATTCGGAAAAAAGTGGGAAAAAAGACTGTTATTCCGGCGGCGTATACGCCATTGGAGCTTGAAAACAGTATTTCAGCTGATGAAAAGGGCCAAAACGCAGGAAAAGATCATACAGGCCGGGATACGGCGCTGTCTGATGCGGCATGCCTAAGGATCAGACTGTATGAAAAAGCACGCTACAGCAGCCATGCGTGTACCAGACAGGATCTGGATGAGATGAAAAAAATGTTGAAATCGTAAGCCTTATCGATGTTGGATATGTATGATGTATAAAAACTGCTATTTTACAGATACTACAACAGCATAAAGCAAAATCTGTAAATGGAGGAATTTTTCATATGAAAGCAACAGGAATAGTCAGGCGAATAGATGATCTGGGAAGAGTCGTCATTCCCAAAGAGATCAGAAGGACTCTGCGGATACGTGAAGGTGATCCTCTGGAGATATTTACCGACCGTGAAGGCGAGATTATCCTAAAAAAGTACTCTCCGATAGGCGAATTAAGCGAATTTGCAGGCCAGTATGCAGAATCTCTGGCACAGACGACAGGCATGCTTGTATGTATTACCGACCGGGATCATGTTATAGCAGCTTCAGGTAACGGCAAGAAGGATTTTGAAGGCAAGCCGATCAGCCACCAGCTGGAATGCGTAATAGAAGACCGCAACAGCATGGTGGCGAGCAAGGAAGAAAGCGAGTTTGTAAAAGTAACGCTGGATGACAGCGGCGAATTTACTTCTCAGGCAATCAGCACGATTATCAGTGAAGGCGATGCTATAGGTTCAGTCATTCTCTATAATAAGGATGAGAAAACGAAGATGGGTGATACAGAAAGCAAGCTGACCATGACAGCAGCAGGCTTTTTAGGAAGGCAGATGGAGCAGTAGTCTTATTAAGATCTAAAATATGAAAAAGAAATACTAATATTTGGTATAAAATTTAATATTGAAAAATACAGCCGTACACTTTAAATCTACAGACAGAAAAATAACAGATAAAAATGTACGGCTGTTTATTTAATCATGATGTCAGGACTTTGTATGATCCCTTATTTAATTCTCATATTCTGCTTCTACCTCAGTAAGGTCAGCATGAGCTGTTAAATAGTCTAACACCTTGTCCTCAAGCAGCTGTCCGCGGATTTCATCCTCACCATAATCATTTATAAATTTGGATCTGGAGTCATAATCATTTTCTTTCATATAATAAGCAATGCCTTCTTCATATTCGTCATCGCTCAAAGACATATTTTCATTATCTAGAATCGCGTCTATCACTATCGTACGGTATACAGAATATGTGATGTCCTCTTCTACATCTTCTTTTGTCATCTCCAGTGCCTCATAGATTTCGTCCAGATTCATATCAAACATTTCGAACATTTCAAGACAGCTGCCCTCATATTCCTCACGTGCCGTATCATATTCTTTACGTGAATACTGTAAAATACTTGAGGATTCTACCACCTTACGCAGAAGCTCTTCCTGCAGCTCGCTGGTACTTTCGCTCTCATAAGAATCCTCGATCGATTCACGCACTGCTTCTTCGAACTGCTGGTAAGTATCATAAGAAGTATGTTCTTTTATAAATGCGTCGTCTGTATCCGGCATAATCTCTTCTCGGACATCTGTAACATTGACCTCAAAATCTACGGTCTTTCCTGCCAGATCCATATCCGAAAAATCAGAATCATAGTCAATCGTAAAGCTTAACTGATCACCGGTAGTAACACCTGTCAGCTGTTCGTCAAATTCTGCGCCGTATTCTTCTTCGCCGAGAATGAAAAAATAATCTTCTTCCTGCATAAAGACCGTACCGTCCGATTCAGCAGTAAACGATGTAGATACCCAGTCGCCGGCAGCTGAAGCGCGGTCTACGGAATTGTACTCGGCATACTCAGACAGCTGGTCGTGGATCATTGCATCAACAGCTTTTTGAGTGACAATATATTTTTTTTTCTCAGCCTTTAATCCGGTGTAGGACGCTAATGATACATACTCATTGTTATAGACGGCATCTTCCAGCTCTTTATTTCCGGTAACTATATTCGGCTTGCTGCCGCAGGCGGTAAGCAAACAGGCTGCAGTCAGCACAAATGCAAATTTTCTTTTCAAATCAGTTCCTCCTGTTCGTATATTTAAAACTGTTTATTATTATAACACATATTAATTTAAAATTGTGTCTAAAATCTGAACAATTTATGATAAATGCTATTGAGAATTAGCTGCAATATGTGTAAAATAGTTCTAAACGTAAAAATGCTTAATGTATAAAACAATTGTCCGATTTTAAAAATAATTATTAGGTGTTAAATATTTAGATATTGGAGAAAAATCATGGCAAAACAGAAAAAGAAGAAAAAGTACCGCGGTTTTTGGATTTTCTTTAAGCTGCAGCTGCTCCTGCTGCTCTTAATCGTAGGAGCTGCGGCATATTATTTTGGCGGCGGGTATGCGCAGACAGTTGCTGAGTTAAAGGAGGAGGCAGATTCACTGGTAGCAAAATCCAGCAAGGAACTGTTTCGAAAAGGCGAGACCGGACTCGTATATGATCAGAAAGGAAAGCTGCTAAAGGCTTATAAAGGCGAAAAAGACTCCTATTATCTTGAGTTTGACCAGATACCAGAGATCGTAGTAAAGACTTATATAGCGGTAGAAGACCGTCAGTTTGAAAAGCACGATGGCGTGGATTACCGTGCGATTCTGAGGGCTGTGATCGCAATGATCCGCAACGGCGAGGTGACACAGGGCGGCAGTACGATTACACAGCAGCTTGCCCGTACAGTTTTTTTGAATACAGAAAAGACCTGGCAGCGGAAAATGGAGGAAATTTTTATTGCGCGCAACCTGGAGGATAAATATACCAAAAGCCAGATTATGGAATTTTATTTAAACAATATTTATTTTGGACATGGATATTACGGAATACAGGCAGCTGCGCAGGGATATTTCAGCAAAAATATAGACGAGCTGGATCTGTCGCAGACCGTATTTTTATGTGCGATACCCAACAATCCGTCCTTATATGACCCGGTGAATAACAAAAAGAACACGATCAGCCGGCGCAACCGCATGCTTTCTGCCATGTATGATCAGGGATACATTTCACGGGCAGCGGCTGCGGAGGCGAAAAAAGAAAAGATCAAGCTGAAAAGGAGTAAGAGCATTAAAAAAATCGATTATGTAGAAACATATGTCAATTACTGTGCGGTACGCGCACTGATGAAAGCACAGGGATTTGAATTTCAGCATTACTTTGAAAACGAAAAACAGGAACGGCAGTATGATAAAGCATATAGAAAATTGTATATAGAATGTGAGAGCAGCCTGTATACTTCCGGCTACCGGATTTACACATCTATTGACATGAAGCAACAGGAAAAGCTGCAGGAGGCAATAGACGCAGGGCTTGGCGGCTTTGAAGATGTGAGTGAAGAAGGCGTCTATAAGCTGCAGGGAGCCGGAGTGACGATAGATAATATGACCGGATGGGTCACAGCTATAGTCGGCGGGCGGACACAAGAATTTGAAGGCTATACATTAAACCGGGCTTACCAGAGTTTCCGACAGCCAGGCAGCGCGATCAAGCCCCTGCTCGTCTATGCGCCCGTTTTAGAGCGTGGTTATACGCCGGATACAATCGTGGTCGATGAACCAGTTCAAGACGGCCCGGCCAATGCAGACGGCATATATGAGGGCGGGATCACGCTGCGTCATGCGGTAAAGAAATCAAAAAATACGATTGCATGGAAATTATTTGATGAGCTGACACCGCTGGCAGGGCTTGGCTATTTAAAAGCGATGAATTTTACAAAAATAGATACGGAAGACGAAAGGCTGCCGACCGCCCTTGGAGGATTTACAACAGGCGTATCACCGCTTGAAATGGCAGCAGGATACGCTACGCTTCAAAATGACGGATGCTACCGCGAGCCGACCTGTATAGTCAAAATCGAAGATTCACAGGACAATCTGATCTACAGCTCAGAATCCGAGTCAGATAAAAATAAGAAAAAATCAAAAGAACAGCAGGCAGAAGGGACACGGATCTATAAATCAAATGCAGCACGTACGATGACTGATATGCTGCAGACCGTTATGACAGAAGGCACTGCCAGAGGGCTTGGGCTGGGTGAAATGCCTTGTGCAGGCAAGACCGGAACTACGAATGACAATAAAGACGGCTGGTTTGTAGGCTACACACGCTATTATACGACGGGCATATGGGTAGGATACGATATGCCGGTATCAATGCCGGGGCTGACAGGTGCCTCTTATCCGGGACATATCTGGCACAACTATATGCTTTCCATCCATGAAGGAATGACGCCTGTGAGTTTTATACCTTATATAGAGCAGAAAGAGATTGAAGATGATTTTGCAGAATAGAAGATGATTTTACAGAATAGAAGATGATTTATCCCAGATTTAATTCACATAGCCTGTCATGTCTCATAAATTTGGGATAAGCATTTTTCAAACACACATATATCTTTTAAATGCATTTATAAAATTTGCTAATTTTTATAAAAAATACTAGACAAAAAGCTTTGTTTGTGGTATCTTATTTTAGGTAGCAAGATTTAAAAACTTAGTAATGACGATGCGTGGCTCAGTTTGGTAGAGCGCTGCGTTCGGGACGCAGAGGCCGCAGGTTCAAATCCTGTCGCATCGACTCTTGGCAGGGGCACCGGAAACCGCTTGGATAAAGGGTTTCCGGTTCTTTTTTTGTCTTTTTGCGGCTTCTCAGAATGGGGCTGATTTTTCATTTGACCGCATTTTGACCGCATTTTTTTCAAAATCTCTATGTTTTATCAGCGTTTCGCATTGTTTCTTATTTTCACTTATCTTTTTCAAAATCCTTGTATGACAGAAAAATATATAAATTTTTTCCGGCGCACCTGGCTGTATTGTACGAAAATTTAACAAACGTTGGAAACCCTGCCCCATCCTAGGTGACGGCGTTTTTTTGAGGGGGAGCTGTAAAAGTTCCCTCTTTTTTTATACCATTTTTTAGAAAGGAGGCTTTGTACATGCTTGATACGATTCTTGGAATATTCGTGGCGTATTTTGTTTTGAAAAACATTTTCGGCGATTGATTTCAGCAGAGCAGACAATTATACTGGCGTTAAATACGGTAACAAATTATGGATATAAAAAAGGGAGGCCGCTTTATTGGGGGATATTTGCAGGATATTATGTTGTACAGGTAATTTGTGCTGTTTTCGTGTTTGGGGTAAGCACCTTTTTACCGGATTTACTTGGAATTATGAAATACATAGGCGCTGCCTATATTTTATGGCTGGCAGTCCATATTGCGTTAAGCAAACCAACTACAGGCACTGTGGAAAAGTCAGCATCATTTCTAAAAGGATTTTTACTTCAGTTTGTCAATGTAAAAATCTATTTATTCGGAATTACGGCATTGACAGGATATGTCACGGAATATAGTGCCTCTCTTTGGGTTTTGCTCTTATTTGAAATTATCATAGCCACGATTGGAACGATTGCAACGCTTACCTGGATTGGTATGGGGGTATTGATGCAGAGGGCATATCAAAAATATTACAGGGTAATTAACATTATTCTTGCGTTAACATTATCAGAGTGTGTGTATAGCATGTTGAAATAGACAAAGGTGTGCTGCAAACATGCAATAAAAAGAAACATTCTTCATAGCCGCAATAAAAGCCGGATGCCTCCTGCTTGATCGTTTGCGTCAGCAATCTGATATTTTTCTATGGAATCTGATAGAAGTATCGCTGCAAAATGAGTAAAATAGCAATATCGTTCGCAGAAACGTTGATCCGGCCGGGCTTGCTGCAGCAATGATACAATAACAAAATGTTACAGAAAAAGGAGGAATTAGATGCAGAGCATACATTATATAGATCAGGACGGGACATTTTCTATCGAGCAGCCGGAAAATTACAGTTATCTGTATTTTCCGATTGCCGGGGAGGGCGGCTTAAAAAGCTCGGTAACACCGAATCTGGGAGGAGACATAAAGATCAGCCAGAACGCATTTCTAATGGAGCCGGTCAGTGTGGAAAATCTGCATAATAACCGTTCCGGAAGAAATTTCTGGTGCAGGATGGCAGATGGCTGCTGTTGGTCTGCCGTTGGGGCATCCGCAGAGCAGGAGAGCAGAAAATTTACAGATAAACAGGATGCAAGTGTGCTGCACGCAGGACTGATGTGGCATACGGTGACAAGAAAGTCTGTGCAGCATACGCTGGAAGCAGAAGTGACGTCTTTTGTGCCGCTGGAACATCCGGCGGAGGTTATGCGGGTTACGCTGCGCAATACGGGAAGTGAAGCGCTGACACTGACGCCTGTGGCGACTGTGCCGATTTTTGGCAGAAGCGCGGACAATGTTCGTGACCACAGGCACGTGACATCCCTGCTGCATCGGATTTGGACGACGGATGACGGCGTACACGTCCGCCCGACACTGTCGTTTGACGAACGTGGCCATCAGAAAAATGCGCTGATTTATTTTGTATGTGCTGCCGGCGCGGACGGGCAGAAACCGTGTGGGTTCTATCCGGTGACGGAAGATTTTATCGGAGAAGGCGGCAGTTTTACAAATCCGCAGAAGATACGGGAAAATGCTGCCGGCGAAGCTGCCGGATACCAGACAGAGGGGAAAGAAGCCGTAGGTGGTATCCGTTTTGATGAGATCTGCCTTGCACCAGGAGAACAAGCCGAATATACGGTTGTTATGGGCATTACGGACAGGGAGGAACAGATCAGGGAGATTATGGATGCGTTTCGGACAGCAAAGCAGGTAGATGCTGCGTTTTGCCAGATGAAGCGGTACTGGCAGGAAAAAGTAAATGTCCGCTACCATACAGGCAGCTGCACGTTTGACCGGTTTTTAAGATGGGTAAGTTTCCAGCCGCTGTTAAGGAGAATTTATGGCTGCTCGTTCCTTCCGTACCACGATTATGGCCGGGGCGGCCGGGGCTGGCGGGATTTGTGGCAGGACTGCCTGTCACTGCTGATGATGGATCCGGGCGGCGTGCGTCAGATGATCGTGGATAACTGCGGCGGTGTACGCGTTGACGGTACAAATGCTACGATTATCGGGTCCGGGCAAGGGGAATTTATTGCAGACCGCAATGGCATTGCACGTGTCTGGATGGACCATGGGGTATGGCCGTTTTTGACGATCCGGCTTTATATAGACCAGACCGGGGATGTGGAGATTTTAAGGGAAAAGGCTGTATATTTTAAAGACGAGCAGATAAAACGGGGCTGTGGACTGGATACGCATTGGGACAGCACGTATGGCGTGCGGCAGAAAAACCAGAGCGGGGAAATTTATGAAGGAACCGTGCTGGAGCATTTGCTGCTGCAGATGTTGTGTGCTTTTTATGAGGTCGGAGAGCATAACCATATTCGCCTGCGTGGTGCGGACTGGAATGATGCTTTGGATATGGCGCCGGACCGTGGTGAAAGCGTGGCGTTTACGTGTGCGTATGCAGGAAACCTGATGCAGCTGGCACAGCTGCTGATGCAGTTGGCTGAACGGTTTGGCTGGAAACAGGCAGAGTTTATGGAAGAGATGGGTGTGCTGCTACAGGATGAAGCAGAGGTCTATGACAGTATTTCGGCAAAACAAGAGCTTTTACGGCAGTATGTGCAGACAGTCAGCCATCAGGTCAGCGGCCGCCGTATGTCTGTGGATGTAAATGAGCTGGCGGAAAACCTAAGGCATAAAGCAGCCTGGATGCAGGAGCATATTCGCAAAACGGAGTGGATACAAGGGGATCAGGAAGGCTGGTTTAACAGCTACTACGATAATCATGGAAATGCCGTTGAGGGGTATTGCGGCCAGGGGGTGCGGATGATGCTGACCGGCCAGGTGTTTGCGGTAATGAGCAAAACCGCGGATGACCAGCAGACAAGGCAAATCTGTAAAAGCGCGGATAGGTATTTATATGATGCAAAAGCAGGGGGATACCGTATCAACACGAATTTCAACGAAGAAAAATATGATATGGGAAGGATGTTTGGGTTTGCCTATGGGGAAAAAGAAAACGGGGCAGTCTTTTCTCATATGACTGTAATGTACGCAAATGCGCTGTATCAAAGAGGATTTGTAAAAGAAGGATTTCGTGCGCTGCAGACGCTGGCGGATACGGCGATGGACTTTGCGGTAAGTAAAATCTATCCGGGCATTCCAGAATATTTTAACCGGGACGGAAGAGGGATGTATCATTACCTGACAGGCGCAGCAAGCTGGTATATGCTTACAATGGTAACGGAAGTGTTTGGGGTGCGTGGAGAGATTGGTGATCTTCTCATACAGCCGAAGCTGTTAAGCGGGCAGTTTGATGAACAAGGCTGTGCAGGTATTGCGCTGACATTTGCAGGCCAATGCTTTGAGATAACGTTTGATAATCCGGACAGGCTGTCCTATGGGGAATATGAGGTATACGGCGCTGTCTGCGATGGCACAGGCCTGCCTGTAAACGGTGCGTCTGCGGTTATGGAAAGAAGCCGGATTCAACAACTCCAGGACGGCGTACATAAGATCCGGGTTACGTTGGGAAGGTGCCAGCCAAGCGGAGGCACACAATAATATGTTTCACCAGGAAGTGCGGTAAAATTTGTCACGGTATTTTTTGGGAGTCATACCGACCGATTTTTTAAAAGTCTGGATAAAATGGCTTTGTGAGGAAAAAGCCAGATAATTTGCGATTTCAATCAGACTGAAATCGGAATATTTCAAAAGATGCTGGGCTTTTTCGATCTTTTTTTCGCTGATATAGGTGCTGATTGCCACACCAAGCTCTTGTTTAAACAGCCGTGATAAATAACTGGTGGACAGGCCTGTATAATCTGCAAGCTCTTCGATGGTAAGGCGGCTGTTCAGGTGGCTGTAAATATAGTCCATACAGCGGATAACGGGTTTTGAAATCACACTTTCTTTTTTCAAGAGCAGCATTTTGCCTGTATAATCCAAAACCATGCTGTCATGCAGCTTGCAGATGGCCGGGATGGATGTACAGGCATCCATTTTTAATATATAGAAATCACTCAGGCGGTACGCCTGTTCCAATTCCATACCAGCCTCCACGCAGTGGCGGACAATCATCGCGACCGTTACGACAAAATGATATTTCATATTAGTAAGCGGGTTAGGAGAAAGTACACCCATGCCATTCGGGCTTGCAAACGTATTCTGGAGGCAGTTTTTCTGCACAAAATTAATATCGCCGGAGCTGACGGCATGGTAAAACGCATATTCTTCTTCTAATGGGCGGTGCGCAAGGCAGTCTTCGGCGGCCAGAAGCTCCTGCTGCTGCCATTCTTTTTGCAGATCCATAAACATTCCTTTCTGAAAACCAGTATATGATTGTGACATTATATCATGAATTTGATATTTTTGTACATAGTATTGTATATAAATTTGTAAAAAAACGGTAAGCTAGATTAAAAAAATAGGGAGGATTTCAGAATGAAAAGACAATTTTGGAAAGTTATCACGCCTGTCTTAACGGCTGCCATAGCAGCGTCATTTATGACAGTAACGGCAAATGCCGCAAAATCCGGTATTTCACAGACAAAATGTATTTTGTCCAAAGGGGATCAGGTGGATTTGGATATCGGCGGGGAAAATGAGCGGTCAGGCATTTATACTGTAAGCAACGAGCAGATAGCTTCAGTGAAAAACAACGGCCTGGTGACTGCGAAAAAAACAGGAAAGGCGACGGTTTCATGGACAAAAGGCGGTGCGAAATATACATGTGCCATCCAGGTAGTAAAAGCACCGAAAATAAGCAAAACAGAACTGGTGTTAAAGGTAGGGCAGACCAAACAGCTTTCTGTGGAAAAGAACGGAAACAAAAAGCTTTCTGTGGTATGGAGCTCTTCGGATTCGGACATTGTTACAGTAAAGGGCGGAAAAGTGACCGCGGTATCGGCTGGAACAGCAAAAATTAAGGTAAAGATCAAAGGTCTGACAAAAACATGGAAAAAGGAGGCAAATGTGACGGTAAAAAGCAATGGCGGAAACAATATCTATGACGGATACAATCTGGTCTGGCAGGAAACGTTTGACGGTGATTCCCTGCAGATGGAAGACTGGAATATAGAAACACATGAGCCGGGATGGGTGAACAACGAGCTGCAGGAGTATACGGATTCGTCTGAAAATATTTATGTCAAAGATGGCAAGCTTGTAATCAAACCGATTGAAACAAAGGGAGCGGATGGAACAGTGTCTTATACGTCCGGCAGGGTCAATACGCAGAATAAGCATAATTTTAAATACGGGCTGTTTGAAGCAAAGCTTAAGGTTCCGAAAGGGCAGGGGTTTCTGCCGGCATTCTGGATGATGCCTGCAAATGAAAATCTGTATGGGCAATGGCCAAGATGCGGAGAGATTGATATTATGGAAGTACTTGGAAATCAGACGGATACTTCTTATGGAACGCTTCATTTTGGCAATCCGCACAGTGAAAGTCAGGGGAAATATACGCTGGATTCCGGCAGCTTTGCGGATGAATATCATACATTTGGCATGGAATGGGAGCCAGGCAGAATTCGCTGGTATGTGGACGGGAATTTGATTCATACGGAAAATGACTGGTATACGGCAACTGAGGGACAGGGAGAGGTTACATATCCGGCACCGTTTGACCAGCCGTTTTATATTATTTTGAACCTGGCTGTAGGCGGCAACTGGCCAGGAATGCCGGATGCATCTACCAATGTGGAAGACGCGCGGTTTTTAATTGACGAAGTAAAGGTATATCAAAAAGACAGTTATGATGAAAATGTGGAAAAGCCGGTAAAAACCGTTGTGCTGCGTGAACCTGGAGCAGACGGCAATTATGTAAATAACGGGGATTTTTCGGTATCGGAAAGTCTGTCAGACGAACAGGACTGGAGCTTTTTAAATGCAATGGAAGGCGAGGCGTCCGCTTCGGTCAGAGATCACGAGATTTTGATTCAAACGGCAAAAGAGGGTACGGTGGATTACAGCGTACAGCTGGTGCAGGCTGGCCTTCCGATGAAAAAAGGCGGTATTTACCGTCTCAGCTTTGACGCTTATGCGGCTGAAAACAGAACGATGAAAACAGGTGTTTCCGCGCCGGACCGGGGCTACAAACGGTATTTGGAAGATACACCTGTAGAGCTGACAACACAAAAGAAGACATATACTTATGAATTTACGATGACAGACGCAGACGATGCCAACGGGCGGCTGGAGTTTAATATGGGGGCTGCAGGTTCGACAGCGGATATCCATATTTCGAACGTATCGATAGTAAAAACGGGGCAGACAGATTTGGATAAGGCGGAAAAAACAGTACGCGCGGATGGCAATTATGTGTACAACGCAGGTTTTCAGGAAGGAAAAGACCGTCTGGGGTATTGGGAAATTAACAGCAATGAGGGAACAACAGCGGCGGTTACGAATGAGGACAATATACGCAGGCTGAAAGTGACGGCTGCTGCCGGTACATCTAAGGAAAATCCGGTTACGATTGTTCAAAACGGCCTGCCGCTGACAGAAGGAGATTATGCAATGCGTTTTCTTGCCGAGGGCGAAAACGGTACATCACTGAAAGTAAAAGTCGCTGGACAGGAATTTGATGCGGCGCTGACAGGAGGGGAACAGGCATGCCAGTATAAGTTTGCGGTTCCGGCAGGCGGGCTGCAGACGCAGGAAAAAGGGATTGTCTTTGAAATTACGCAGCCTGGTACATATTATCTGGATGATGTACGTATCGAAGAAGACAGCTTGATCAAAAACGGAAGTTTCCGTGCAGGATTTTCAGGGTATGAAGTTTATGCATATACCGCGTCAGATGTTTCTTATGTAGTGGACAGTTTAAATGAAGATTCTGCGGCGGATTTCAGTATTTCGAATACGGGCGATGCGGCTTGGAAGATCCAGCTAAAGCAAAATAATATCGAACTGGAAAAGGGCCAGTGGTACCGGCTTTCCTTAAAGGCAAAATCTGACAGGGACAGGAAGCTGATGTTTGCGATTCAGCGAGACGGCAGCAGTGATGATAATTGGACGCCGTATTCTGGAGAAAAGACGGTTATGCTTACAAGCGAATATCAGACTTATGATATCGTATTTCAGATGGAACATGAAACGGACGTAAAGTCTGTACTGAGCATTTCAATGGGTGCGGTTGACGGAGAACAGATTGATCAAAAGCACCGGATCTGCCTGGATGAGATTTTACTGGAAAAGACAGAAAAGCCTGTATCATAAAAAAACAATTAGGGAGAATGGACATGAGATTTGGATATTTTGATAATGA
Organism: uncultured Eubacterium sp.; assembly: GCA_910586445.1. Lineage (GTDB taxonomy): Bacteria > Bacillota > Clostridia > Lachnospirales > Lachnospiraceae > Eubacterium_J. The sequence goes on along the minus strand of CAJUHV010000008.1, from coordinate 43,270 downwards.
GAGACGTGAGTATGTGATAGACCGGCCGGATACGCCGGCGCCATGGGCGAACTATCTTGGATCGCCGGAATACGGCGCGTTGATCTCAAATCAGGCCGGCGGTTACAGTTTTGCAAAATCAGGAGCAAACGGCAGGATACTCAGATATATTTTTAACCAGTTTGATCAGCCTGGGCGATATATTTACATCCGGGATAACGATACAAAGGATTACTGGTCGGCCTCCTGGCAGCCGGTAGGCAAGGACTTAAAAGAGTATAAAAGTGAATGCCGTCATGGTACCGGCTATACGAAAATGACTGCCGAATACGGCGGTGTGCGTTCCGAGGTATCGTATTATGTTCCGCTGCATCAGGAGTATGAGGTATGGGCGGTTAAAATTACGAACTGCTCCGCAGCCGCAAAGGATCTGAATGTAACAGGATATGCGGAATTTACTAATAACAGCAATTATGAGCAGGATCAGGTGAATCTGCAGTACTCACAGTTTATTACAAGGTCGCAGTTCCATGAAAACCGCATCTGCCAGAAAGTGCATGGCAATTTGGACGGGGTGGAAAAAGGCAGTGATGTGGATGACAAAATTATGACGGAGCGGTTTTTCGGGCTGGCAGGTGAGAAGGTATCTTCCTACTGCGGGGATAAGGAAAAATTTCTTGGACGCTACCATGGGTACGGCAATCCGCAAGGCGTTGCAGACGGTGTTTTATGCGGGGAGACAGGCTATAATGAAAACAGCTGCGGAGCACTTGCGGCGCATCTGCAGCTGGCACCGGGAGAGTCAAAAGAGCTTGCGTTTATCGTTGGCATGAAGAGTGACGCACAGGCGCAGGAGATTATGGCACGTTATGCGCAGCCGTCGCGGATCTGTGAAAAGGAGCGGCTGGAACTGGCGTCCTACTGGCATGAAAAGCTTTCCCGTTTTCAGGTAAAAACACCAAGCCCGGAATTTGACACAATGATAAATACATGGAATGCGTATAATTGTTTTATGACCTTTATCTGGTCGCGTGCGGCATCCTTTTTTTACTGTGGGCTGCGAAACGGATACGGGTATCGGGATACGGTGCAGGATATCCAGGGGATTATCCATCTGGCACCGGAGATGGCTGTGGAAAAGATACGGTTTATGCTTTCTGCGCAGGTACATCATGGTGGAGGGCTGCCGCTTGTAAAATTTACGCACCGGCCGGGATACGAAGATACGCCGGAAGACGCTTCTTATGTAAAAGAAACCGGGCATCCGGCGTACCGCGCGGATGACGCGCTGTGGCTGTTTCCGACAATTTACAAATATATAACGGAAACCGGGCGTCTGGATTTTATGGATGAAGTCATTCCGTATGCAGATAAAGGCGAAGATACGGTTTATGGGCATTTAAAGCAGGCTGTGGATTTTTCTATGAACCATTTGGGCAGACACGGGATGCCGGCAGGGCTGTATGCCGACTGGAACGACTGCCTGCGGCTTGGAAAAGACGGTGAATCTACCTTTGTTGCGTTCCAGCTGTATTATGCTATGGCGATTTTAAGAAAATTTGCGCATCAGCGTAACGATACGGATTACATTGCGTATCTGGACGGTGTACAGGAAAAACTCGGCGCTGCCATTCAGAGCCAATGCTGGGATCAGGACCGGTTTGTGCGTGGATTTACCGAACAGGGAGAGGTTATCGGAAAAAGGACAGATCCAGAAGCAAATCTGTGGCTGAATCCGCAGAGCTGGGGCGTGATCAGCGGTCTGGCGGACAGTAAGCAGTCAGAGCTGGCACTGGACGCGGTATATGAAAAGCTGAATACACAGTACGGGGCAATGCTGATGACACCGCCTTATCATATGCACGCTTTTGACGGGGCGCTGGCGGTTATTTATAATGCGGGAACAAAAGAAAATGCCGGTATATTTTCACAGTCCCAGGGCTGGCTGATTCTTGCGGAAGCATATTGTGGACATGGTGATCGCGCGTTTCAGTATTTTATGGAAAATGCGCCATCGGCACAAAATGACAAGGCCGAAATCAGAAAGCTGGAGCCGTATTGTTACGGGCAGTTTACAGAAGGGGCGGACAGTCCGCATTTTGGGCGTTCTCATGTGCACTGGCTGACAGGCACGGCATCTACCGTTATGACAGGATGTGTGGAGGGCATTTTAGGGATGCGCCCGGATTTTAACGGGCTGAAAATAGAACCTGCGATTCCTTCGGATTGGGAAAGCTTTGAAATCGAAAAAGACTTCCGGGGAAAGCATCTGCATATTGTCGTCCGCAATCCTGCACATCAGCAGTCCGGATGCAAAAAGCTTACTGTTAACGGTGCTGCGCTGGAAGGAAATTATGTACCGGAAACGTTGATGAAGGAGCATACGGAGATTATTTTAGATCTTTCTTAATTATAGTCTGGATTGGTTTACAGGCCGGTGTGGAATAGGTCATGATTTTGACATTTTTATATTCCTTTTAGTATATTTCAGGGAATGCATTCTGTTATGATACAGTTACAAGGCAGAGATGCTTATATAAAAGATAGGAGGAATCAGAATGAAGAAGAAAGTGGTTAGTATCTTATTGGCGGCAGCCGTATTAGCAGGCACGGCGGCTTGTGGCAATCAGCCGGGTTCCAAAACGGATGGGAATGCAGGCGGGAAAACGGATGAGCAAACAGGCGATGATAAAAATACAGAAGATGCCGGCTCAGATATTTCCTTGGATGGTGACGAAGGAAAAGTGATCAATATCTACAGCTGGAATAATGAGTTTAGCCAGCGTCTGCAGGAAGTTTATCCAGAAGTAGAGGAAACATCTACCGACGGTACGATTACATATTTGAAAGACGGAACGGAAATTCACTGGATTATCAATCCAAACCAGGACGGAGTTTACCAGCAGAAACTGGACGAGGCGCTGCTGAACCAGGCGGATGCGGCGGCCGACGATAAAGTAGATATCTTTTTGTCAGAAACCGACTATGTATTTAAATATACGGATGCGGATGCAGATGTTGCAATGCCTTTGACCGACCTCGGCATTGACCCGCAGAAAGATCTGGCAGACCAGTATGAGTTTACGAAAGTAACGGCTTCGGATGCAAACGGTGTACAAAGAGGGTCTACGTGGCAGTGCTGTCCGGGCCTGCTGGTATACCGGCGCGACATTGCAAAGGATGTGTTCGGAACCGATGACCCTGAAAAGATCGGCGCGAAAGTCAAAGATTGGGATACTATGAAAGCAACGGCGGCGGAGCTGAAGAAAAAAGGCTATTATACATTTTCTTCCTATGCAGATACGTTCCGCCTGTACGGGAACAGCATTTCGCAGCCGTGGATGGGCACGGGCGAAACAGTGCTTAAAGTAGATCAAAATATTATGGACTGGGTGAGCGATTCTAAGGAATGGCTTGACGCAGGCTATCTGAATAAGACGGTAAAAGGCCAGTGGAACGATGACTGGAATAAAGCGATGTCATCCGAATCCAAGGTGTTTGCATTCCTGTTCCCGGCATGGGGCATTGATTTTACATTGAAGCCAAACTGGGACGGTGAAGATGGTGCATGGGCAGTTACCAATCCTCCGCAGGAATACAACTGGGGCGGCTCGTATATTCATGCCTGCACTGGTACGGATAATCCGAAATATGTAAAAGATATTATATTGGCGATGACGGCTGACGCGGATAATTTGGCTAAAATTACCCAGAAGTATGGTGAGTTTACGAATGCGCGCAGCAGTATGCAGGAAGCAGCACAAAACGATAAGCTGTATCCATCCGAATTCCTGGGAGGGCAGAATGCATATAAATATTTTGCACCTGTGGCTGAACATATTAAAATGGCTCCGTTATCTGCGTACGACCAGGGTTGTGTGGAACTGATACAGAATTCGTTCAGTGATTATTTCCAGGGACAGGTTGACTTTGATAAAGCAAAATCTAACTTTGAGACAGCAATTAGAGAACGTTATCCGGAAATTACAGAAATTCGGTGGCCGTAAATAAGCGGCGGGCAGGGCTGGTTACAGGCGGGATATCATAAAGGATCCCGCCATATGCCCTGCCGCTTAAAAAACAGAGAGAGGAGTGGCAGCTTATGAAACAAAAACATAAAAGCATCAGCTATGCAAAATGGGGATACTTATTTATTCTGCCGTTTTTTGTGAGCTTTTTCATTTTTTCTTTAATTCCGCTGGCAGATACGGTACGGTATAGCTTTTTTGAATATTACCGGTCAGGAATTAAGGAGATCGGGCCGAATTTCGTTGGTATGGAAAATTATATCAGCCTGTTAAAGTCGGATATGCTAAAATATGCAGCGAATACAATGATCTTGTGGATCGTCGGATTTATTCCTCAGATCGTAATCGCACTTCTGCTGGCTTCCTGGTTTGTAGACGCCCGCTTGAAAATCCGCGGCACGCAGTTTTTCAAGGTGGTTATCTATCTGCCGAATCTGATCATGGCTTCCGCGTTTGCCATGCTGTTTTTTACCATGTTCTCTACGAATGGCCCGATCAATTCCATTTTGATGTCCATAGGACTGATCCATCAGCCGATAGATTTTCTTGGTACGGTATATGGCACCCGCTCACTGGTCGGATTGATGAACTTTCTTATGTGGTTTGGAAATACGACCATTATGCTGATGGCGGCGATCATGGGGATCAGCCCGGATATTTTTGAGGCATCTGAGCTGGACGGCTGCAACAGCGTGCAGAGGTTTTTCCGTATTACCCTGCCGCTGATTCGCCCAATCCTTGCATATACGCTGATCACTTCTATTATCGGCGGACTGCAGATGTTTGATGTGCCGCAGATTTTGACAAACGGGCAGGGGTCGCCAGACCGTACTTCCATGACGCTGATCATGTTCTTAAACAGCCATTTAAAGAGCAAAAATTATGGTATGGCGGGCGCGCTCTCCGTATATTTGTTTATTGTCAGCGGTATCCTGTGCTTTATTGTGTATCGGATGACTAATAACGATGATCCAGACGGTTCAAAAGCAGCAGTGAAAAAAGCAAGAAAAAAGGCAAGACGGTAGAAAGGAGATAGCTTATGAAATCAAACGAACCCAATCGCTTACGTACTGTTTTTGCGCATATTGTACTGATTATTTTGTCGTTTATGTGCCTGTTCTTTTTTTACATATTGTTTGTGAACGCGACACGTTCCCATGCAGAACTGCAAAAAGGGTTTTCCGCCCTGCCGGGCACGCATTTACTGGAAAACCTGAAAAATGTTGCCAATGACGGCACGTTCCCAATGTTTCGGGGGATTTTGAACAGCCTGATTGTTTCTGGAAGTTCGGCAGCTATCTGCACATATTTTTCAGCATTAACAGCATATGGGCTGTATGCGTATGATTTTAAAGGAAAAAAGGCGGCGTTTACATTTATTATGGCAATTCTTGTAATGCCGACACAAGTAACAGCTATGGGGTTTTTACGCCTGGTTACCAATATGGGGATGTATGATTCCCTGCTGCCGCTGATTATTCCGTCTATTGCATCACCGGCCGTCTTTTACTTTATGTACAGCTATCTGCAGTCCTCACTTCCGCTGTCTTTGGTAGAAGCAGCCAGAATCGACGGTTCGGGCGAGTTTAAAACATTTAACAGGATTGTGCTGCCGATTATGAAGCCGGCAATTGCGGTACAGGCCATCTTTTCGTTTGTAGGCTCCTGGAATAACTATTTTGTTCCGGCGTTGGTTATTCAGTCAAAAGATAAAATGACAGTACCGATTTTGATCGCGACATTGCGCGGCGCAGATTATATGAATTTTGACATGGCAAAAATTTATATGATGATCACGGTGGCGATTGTGCCGATTATCCTTGTATATCTTGTATTGTCGAAATATATTATTGCCGGCGTAACGCTAGGCGGAGTAAAAGAATAGGATTTGTTCGGACTGCCGGCTATATGCTGGCAGTTCATTATTGTGCACAGGTCAGGAAACATATAGAATCATTGTACAAAAAGGAGATTATAAAGGAGATTATAATGGGGAATGAAAGAAAACTTCACAGCGGTACAAAGGACCCGCGGCCTTCTGCCAGAGAGCTTGCACATGGCAGGCTGGCAAGGGAAATGGCAGCGGAGGGATTTGTACTGCTGAAAAATGACGGGCTGCTGCCGCTGGAAAGTTCCACTGCGGTGGCGCTGTTTGGAAGCGGCGCGGCGTATACGGTCAAGGGCGGTATCGGCTCCGGAGATGTTAACAGCCGGGAAAACAGATCTGTTTACAGCGGCCTGAAAGAAGCACAGATAACGATTGTAAACGAAGGCTGGCTAAAGGATTACAGGCAGTGTTATGAAAATGCAAGATCTGAGTGGAAAGAGAAAGTGCTTGAAGATGCGGGGAAGGCATCAAATCCGTTTGATGCTTATGCGGCGAGTCCGTTTTCCATGCCGCATGGAAGAAAGATTGCGGAAGATGACCTGCAAGGAGCTTCGGCGGCGATTTACGTGCTTAGCCGCATTGCGGGTGAAGGAAAGGACCGCCGAAGGGTACAGGGAGATTATTTTTTAAGCGAAGAGGAAGTGCGCGACCTTCTTTATCTAAATGAGCGGCAAATGCCGACGGTTTTGGTTTTAAATACAGGCGCGCCCGTAGAGCTGACAGATATATTGGAGAAAGCACCGTTTATCCGTGCGGTTTTGTATTTGTCCCTGCCCGGGCAGGAGGGTGGATGTGCCGCTGCGGATGTGCTGTTTGGCAAGTCTTTACCAGGAGGCAGATTAACTTCAACCTGGGCAAAGCGGTATGAAGATTATCCATCGGCTGAAGCGTTTGGTTATCTAAACGGAGATTTGGAAAAAGAAGAATATAAGGAAGGCATTTTTGTTGGTTATCGTTATTTTGACAGTTTTGGCATACAGCCGCTGTTTCCGTTCGGATATGGCCTTTCTTATACAGAATTTTCCATTGTATGTGAAGAGGTACGAACGGCGGAAAACGGAATAGATTTGACCGTACTTGTAAAAAATACCGGAACAGTGTATTCTGGCAGAGAGGTCGTGCAGGTATACGTGTCTTTGCCGCAGACAGGCCAGATAAAAGAGTATCAAAGGCTGGCCGGTTTTGCAAAGACGCGGCAGCTGGCCCCGCAGGAAACGCAGCGGCTGTCCATAACCGTTGAACAAAGGCAGCTGGCTGTTTTTTCACAAAAAGACCACGCATGGATCATAGAGGCAGGGACATACGGCGTTTGGACAGGCAGACACAGTGGCTGCCTAAAGCCTGCGGCCGTAGTGCATATTTGCGAAACAACCGTTTTGGAACGGACGCAAGTGCTTTGGCAGGAAACAGTGAATTTTGAGCAGCTGCGGACAGATGAAGCAGACAAAAAGAGATCTGCAGGGCGTTTGGAACAGGCGGCGGAGAATGTGCCGATACTATTTTTTGCACCAAAGGAAGAACACGTTCCGGCGCGTACAGAAGCAGAAGCCTGCCCGCTGGCACAGCTTGCGCAGGAGCTGCCGGTCGAACAGCTTATACCATTGCTGTATGGAAACATTACGCAGGGTGCAAGTACACTTGGCTCTTCAGGAGTACGGGTACCTGGCTCCGCCGGAGAGACAACGGAAGCTTTGGAGGAAGCATATGGCATCCGGTCGCTCATTATGGCGGACGGTCCGGCCGGCCTGCGCCTGCGTCAGAGCTACGAGGTGGATACAAAATCAGATACGGTATACGGTGCGGGCGTCCTAAGCTCGCTGGAGAACGGTTTTCTGGAGCCGATGGAGCACCATGCTGACGCGGATACGTACTATCAATATTGCACGGCATTTCCGGTCGGGACAGCGCTGGCGCAGACATGGGATACAGAGCTCATGGAAACCTTCGGCAGAGCAGTGGCAGTCGAGATGGAGGAGTTTCATGTAGATTTGTGGCTGGCTCCCGGGATGAATATTCACAGAAATCCACTGTGCGGGCGTAATTTTGAATATTATTCCGAAGACCCGTTCCTTTCCGGTATGATGGCTGCCGCAGTTACCACGGGCGTGCAGGCAGCCGGACGCTGCGGCGTTACGGTAAAGCATTTTGCGTGTAACAATCAGGAGGATAACCGCATGGGCGTAGATGTGCGTATTTCCGAGCGTGCGATTCGCGAAATTTATCTGCGCGGTTTTGAGCTTGCGATTAAAAAAAGCGCACCCGCAGCAGTTATGACATCTTACAACCTGATCAACGGCATCCATGCCGCGAACAACGGCTGGCTTTGTACGGTTATTGCGCGTAAGGAGTGGGGGTTCGGCGGTGTTATCATGTCCGACTGGAATACGACGGTACCGCAGGACGCAAGTGTGGCATGGAAATGCGCGGCGGCGGGAAATGATATAATTATGCCGGGGAATGAAGCAGATGCGCAGGATATACGCCAGGCGTACGCCAGAGGCGGGCTGACAGAGGAATCCATACGAAGCTGCGCCGGACGGGTGATGACACTCGTTGAAAAATGTATGGCAGAAAAGGTGGAACAGTAAATATATCAATAGATCAGTACACTAAAGCGAGTTTGAAAAATGCTTTTCGCAAGATGTACTTCACCGTTTGTGGAGGATACAGATTGTGGGAATGGTTTTTAAAACTCGCTCCGCCTTTTTTGATACCTTTTTGAATGCCTTTTTCTAAGGCATTTTGTTCCCTTAAAAGTATCTGAGGCTCAATGATTGGTTTCACAATCTCCAGTAATTCTTTACTCATACTGACATCTCCCATTCATTCTCTTAAAATCTGAATATTTGCCTTGAATGCTGCCTCAAGAACGGCTTTAGCATATCCCCTGTCCATTTTTCCGGAAAGCTGGCGCATATGTTCCAATAATAAGCACTGAAAATAAAGGGGCTAGAAGCGGCGGTCAGGGCGACGATAGAAGGCAGGATTTATTTCTCTCTTCAAAGACGTTTCAGAACAGATTATTTTGCAATTTTTATAAATTATCTTGCGCAGCAGTTGATTAAGGACTAGTATGTAATGAAATCGGAGAAAATATAGACTGATAGAATTTTGAGGGGAATAAATATAATGGTTCAAAAAGGAAAAATAGGTTTTATTGAATTTATAAGGGGAACAGCTGCCTTGATGGTTATGCTGGAGCATTTGTGGCCTTTTGCCAGAGACCTGCTGCATTATGACTCGAAGCTGTTTGATGTATTGACGAAGGATTTTTTTAATATCGGGCAGATGGGGGTTGTTTCGTTTTTTCTGATAACGGGATATCTGGTACCGTGGAGCTGCTATGGGAAAAGTAATAAGGAATTTGCTGTCAGCCGTATAGTGCGTATTTATCCGGTATACATTGTGTCTGTTTTGGGATTAAGCATAGCCGCATCTGCATTGGGCAGGGGCTATTCCATTACAGAGATTTTAATAAATTTGACACTGCTTCAAATGTTTTTTGGAATAGGAAATGTAAACGGGGCAAGCTGGGTATTGCCATACAATATCATTATTTATATTTTATGTATTATATTCAAAAAATATGTAAAAGAGACGAAAGTGGTTTTAGGGGGGTTTTACCTGCTGTGCACAGGCATATTGTGCGCGGCGTTTGTCCGCAGCAGGCTGCAGGGGAAACTGCCGGTTGGAATAATGCTGCTGTTTGCTGCGGCATTGCTTGGGCATATACTGCGTCTGCACCATGAAAAACTGCTCGAGGAGAATAAAGTAAAGGTATCAATACTTGTATTTTTTCTGGTGGCAGCGGCTTCAATTATTATAGGATATGATTTTACTGTGGGAGATGGATTACATGGGTATAATTATCTTGCCTCATTTATATTAGCACCGGCGTTTTTTATTTATCTTTATATCAGGCAGCTTCAGACAGAAAATCGATGTATACTGTTTGTATCAAAAATAAGCTATTCTTTATTTTTAATGCATCCTGTAGCCTTTGAACTTTTTCACATATACAAGGAAGGCTGTATAAGAAGTGTTTTTTTAATAGCATGCACTGCAGCTGCATTTGCAGCGGCATATATCAGCTATGTGCTGATCGAAGCTCCATGCCAAAAGATATTAACTTTTTATAAAAACAGATTCAGCTGATTCAAAAACCAGGCTGTGAGTAAAAAGATAAAAAATGGATATACTACGCATGAAATTATATTACTGACTACTATTTTTAAATAAAATTATCAAAACAACTAACAAAATTCAAAAAACGTCCGATAAACAAGGTATAGAACTTCACAAGGGAAGTGGAGTATCTAAAAATTATCATTCAGGGACGAAACGATGAAAGGAGATGCCTATTATGCGTATAGATGCTTATAACCAGATCGCTGCAATGTATAAGACAACAAAGCCTTCAAAAGTGAAAAATACTGCAGAAACTGCTTCTGCACGTGATCAGGTTCAGATTTCAAGAGCAGGCAGGGATTATCAAATCGCAAAACAGGCAGTCGCAGCAGCTTCGGATATCAGGGAAGATAGGGTAGCAGAGCTTAAATCAAGCATACAGTCTGGGAACTATGACGTTGATACTGGAGATTTTGCGAGCAAACTATTGGCAAGTTATCAAGCAGCACAGAAATAATTTCAAAAATTGTTTTTATTTCAAGTGACTTTGGCAGCTATGGAAATGCGAGGATAAAACGTGGCAAGTTTAATGGATGACCTGGTTCAGGTCTTAGAAAGCGAGAACAAAGAGTACCAGAAGCTGGCTGAATTGTCTAAGGAGAAAAAACAGGTCATCATAGAAGCCGATGTTCCAGCGCTGGAAAAAATCGTAGACATGGAGCAGGATGTGGCCAGTAAAATTCAAAATCTGGATAACCGCCGCCGGAAGGTCATGCATGATATGTCGGTGGTGCTGAACAAACCGGATGAGGGTTTTACATTAGATTCGATCTTGGAGATGCTGAGCAGCCAGCCAAAGGAACAGCAGCGGTTAGAAAACGTAAAAACACAGTTGAAGACGACATTAGCAGAAGTTCGGAAAATAAATGAACAAAACCAGACATTGCTGAATCAGGCTCTGGATATGGTAGAGTTTGACCTGACTCTGTTTCGAAGCATGCGCACCGCACCCGAGACAGCGAATTATAACAAAAACGCTTATAATACGGGAGATATATTAGGGGGAAGCGGATTTGATGCAAAACAATAACGGACAGGAGAGTGAGCAATTATGGCGAATGGCATGGGTTCCCTTTATATAGGGCATTCAGGACTGATTTCTTCGCGGGATTCGATCAACAACGTAGCGAACAACCTGGCCAACGTAAATACCCCTGGGTATGTACGTCAGCAGGTTGTTTTTCGTGATACGCATTATAACAATATTGCATACGCGAAGAACGGAAACAAAAAATTAACCGGACTGGGAACTTCAATCGGAGAACTCGTCCATGCAAGAGATATCTTTTTAGATAAGGCGTATCGCAGAGAAAACGGCAGGCAGTCTTATTATGCGGCCTCTTTCGAAGCAATTGATGAGGTACAGAATTATTTTCAAGAATTAGAAGGAACGGCTTTTCAGCAGATTTTAGACGGCTACAGCGAACACGATAATCATGACGGCAGCCTGTGGCAGGCGTTTGAAGAGTTTTCCAAAGATCCTTCTGATATGGCAAACCAGAACCTTGTTGTCCAGAAGGCGAGCCTGTTTGTCTCCAGGGCACAGGCAGTCTACAAAGGACTGATGGATTATCAGTACAATATTAACAGGCAGATCTCAGAAAATATTGACCAGATCAATAAATATATAAAGCAGATCTATGAATTGAACGTCAGAATACAGACGATAGAAGCAGCGGGCCGGGAAACAGCGATGAATGAGCGTGATGCCAGGGATTATGCAATCGACCAGCTGAGCAAATACGGCAATATATCATATACAGAAGGTACCGGCGGTTCAGTTTCCTTAAAGTTTGAGAACGTACTGGTAGCAGATGAGATGTTCTACTACGAGATGGGCAAAAAGACAGACCGCATGTCCGGCTTTATTACGCCGTACTGGCCGCATTTGTCAAATGAAGACGGCGGCTTGTATACAGAAGTATTTGATTTTTCACAGAAAATCTGTACAGAATATGATACAGATATTGGAGCATTAAAAGCATTGATTCAGGCGAGGGGTCTGAACAGTTCCAATTTTAACGATATTATGAATGCCAATCCTGACTTTTACGATTCGAATGTCGGATTGTCTATTATGCAGAATACGCAGGCAGAATTTGACAATCTCGTGCATGCGATTGTAAAACAGATCAATGACATATTTGTGCCGAATAAAAATATGGATTCTTTATGGGTGCAGAATGCAGACGGTACTGTTTCACATTTTAAGAATATAAAAGTGCTGGATGAAGAAAACTGCTACGTAGGGGCAGACGGCAAGCTGCCGCCGCAGGAGCTGTTTACAAGGGCAGGGTGTGAACGGTATCAAAAAGTCACTGCTTACGATGAGGAAAAGCAGGAGTGGCGTGAGTATTATATATATAATGAAGAAGATATCAATGATTCAAAAGAGGCATACTATTCAAATGGAGAATCGTATCGCGTATTCGATCCTGAGAAAGGTACGACGGTGACAACATACGAAAGCTACAATCCGGTGACAGGTGCGACAGGAACCAGAGTATCAGGAATCGATGAGCCATATATGCCTTGGAATAAATCAGGCAATGAAAAATATATTTTGAATAGATTAGGCGGCCAGGAAGTATATGTGCTCAATGAAAATTATAAGTACGATACGTCCAAGCAGTATACAGCTATGGAGATATCCATAAATCAAAACCTGCTTCAGCAGGTAAAAAATCTTCCTCATATCAACAGCCAGATGGAAGTAGATCAGAGCATGGCGTTTAAGCTGACACAGATCTGGCAGAACCAGTCGCTGGCGATCAGCCCGCGTTATCCAGATGCCACGTATACATTCAGCGAATACTATAAGGAAATGATCGGGGAAATTGCAATCATTGGATCTGGGTACGAATCTACTGCAGAGAGCCTGGAAGGAACGGTAGCTGCGGTAGAAAATCAGCGTGACGGCGTGATTGGTGTTTCTTCAGATGAGGAGCTGACCAGAATGATTAAATATCAGAATGCGTATAACGCTTCAAGCCGTTATATTCAGACAGTCAGTGACATGATCGAATTACTTGTATCGGGACTTTAAATAAGTGATGTGAGGTGAATATATGAGTTCTACATTTTTTGGATTAAATATCGGCTATTCAGCACTGAATGCATATTCAGTCTGTACAAATACAGTAGCCAATAACGTGGCAAATGCAAATACACCCGGCTACAGCAGGCAGGTGACGAACCTGTCAGCGAAAGGCGCACTGCGCAATTATACGTATGGTACATTAGGCAGCGGTGTAGATGCTGAATCCATTACGCAGATGCGTAATAATTATTATGACGTGAAATACTGGACAAATAACAGCAATATCGGCCAGTACGAGAAAAAGATTTATTATATGTCCCAGATTGAAAACCTATTCCGGGACGATGATGATAGCATAGAAGGCTTTGTTTCGATCTATAAGACAATGACCAATTCCCTGGAGTCATTAAAGGGATCGGGTGCGGACTTATATATCCGTACGCAGTTTATCAACAATGCGCAGAGCCTGATGGAATATTTTAATAATATGTCCTACAACCTAAAATCGCTCCAGTCAGACTGTAATCAGGAAGTACGGGCTCTTGTAGCAGAGGTTAATTCATATGCACAAAAGATTGCGATTCTCAATGACAAGATTAATACGATTGAGATACAGGGAAGGCATGCAAACGAGCTGCGTGACCAGAGGGCATATTTAATCGACCAGCTGTCACAGCTGGTACCGGTAGAGACCGAAGAGACGCAGGTGATGAACAGCAATGATCCAGATAAATATCTGGGAGGCACGAATTTCCGCATCCGGCTGCAGGGCCAGCTGTTGGTAGACGGCAATGAGTTTAATCAGCTGGAATGCTATGCACGTACTGATAAGGTAAACCAGAATGATATCGAAGGACTGTATGATATCCGCTGGGCACATACAGGCAACGAGTTTTACGCTTCTGCAGATACGATGTCCGGCCAGCTGAAAGCAGTACTGGATATCCGCGACGGCAATAACAAAGAAAACTTCCAGGGAACGCTTTCCAATGTAGATTCCATTAACAAAAAGATCTATATTACAGACCCGAACATTACAAATGTAGAGGGGATGAATATGCCGCCGACCGGACAGATCACGATTGCAAACCGCGTATATAATTATTCGAGCTTTGAAATGACGGTTACGGTTGATGAAAAAGGCAACGAGACTGCCACCTATTCGTTTGAGCTGACAGATAAGGATTTGTCAACACTGGGCGGAAAGGTCGGAAAAGATGTCAGCATCGGCCGGGCAATAGATGCCCGCGGCATCCCGTATTATATGTCGCAGATGAATGAATTTCTGCGTTCATTCTGCCGTAAGTTTAATGATATACAAATATACGGCAATGGTGATGGATCATTGGTGCCGGGCAGCAGTGACGAATATTTAAACGGCGGTGTAGATATTGACGGCAATCAGATGGGTGCCTTCTTTATATCTAAAATGCCAAGCGGCAAAGAAAATACATTTGAAGATACCCACCTGGCAGATGGAAAGAAAAATACATCTACCACATATCGGTCAGATGAGAGCAATTATTATTATATGACAGCAGAAAATGCGGCCGTAAATGATAAGAGTATGAAGGATTCCAGATATTTTGCCTCTTCTTCCAAGACAGACGAAGAAGAAAGTGAAGCTGGGCTTGTAGATAAGATGATTGACATGCACTCAAAGGATGTTATTTACAGAGGCTCTGACGGCGTGCAGTTTTTGGAATACATCGTTACTGACGTAACAGTGGACGGCCAGGAGGCAGAGATCTTGTATTCGAATTATTCAGATATCGGCGTGACGATGGATACTTACCGTATGTCGGTATTCAGTGTAGATGAGGATGAGGAAGGATTAGATCTTGTGAAGTTCCAGAATGCATACAATCTGGCATCCAAGATTATATCAACCATGAATCAGATGTATGATCGCCTGATTACGCAGACCGGTGTATAAGGAGGGAAACAGCTATGATGAGAATTACCAATTCGATGGTTGTTAAGAAGACAAAGACAAACATCAATACGAACAGGGCAAAAGTAAATTACACAAACAATCAGATGTCTTCACAGAAAAAGATCACCAAGCCTTCCGACAATCCGGTTATAGCGATCCGTTCACTGCGCCTGCGCAGTACGCTGAGTACGATTACACAGTATTATACAAATAATATCCCGGATACAGAGTCTTGGATGGATTGTACACAGACAGCACTGATCAATATGAAGGATCTGTTAAAGGATGCATATGACCAGGTAGTATACGGGGCGAATGATGTATTAGAGCAGGAAAACCGCCGGGCTATTTTAAAAGAACTTCAGTCTCTGCAGCAGCAGGTCTATTCTGAAGGAAACGCAGATTATGCGGGTAGGACGATATTTACAGGGTGGAAAACAAATCAGAATTTAACATTTACGGATGATGCGGATGCAAAGAAACAGAAATATGATATCTCTGAGAGATTTACATTTAAAGATATAGAAAAAAAGAAGTATTATGCAGGCAGGTTTGAAGATACATCCGACGGCAAAGTAGCACAGACACCAGCAGAACCGTTTAATGAAGTGGAGTTAAACCGTCTGAGGCTGGCTTATGATAATATTGATAAAGACAGCACCTCGCTGAGCCTTTCCTACGTAAATGCAGCGGGTGAGACAGTACAGATGGCGATCACAAACAATGCGCAGTCGATCACTACAGAAGGTTATACGTTCTCGATCGATAACACGAAGACGCCGCCTTTAGTTCCACAGTCACCTACACAAGTGGCAGGATTCCATTTGGATGATCAAAATCCTAATATTACTCAAAATGCAAATGGCAATGATGTATATACCTATGATGTATACGATCAGGACGAATGGAATGCATGGCAGGCAGATCCTGCAAATGTTCCGCAGCCTGCACCAGTAAAAACTGTATCCGTTGTTACGAGTACAGATGCAAACGGCGATCCGTATCTGCCGGCTATGGTAAACGGCCAGGAAGTTACCTACCGCGTTTCAAATACGAGTGATTTAAGAAAAGACGGCTATAAGATCGGTGAAAATGAAGTGGTATTTGACGCAGAAAGCGGCGAGCTGCTTTTCGGCGATAAGCTGGCGAAGCTTTTTGATGAAAATCGTGTTTCGTTTGGATTTGATTATACCAAAAATGGCTTTGAATCCGGCGAGCTCCGCCCGGAGTATTACTTTAACTGCACGCGTTATATGGAAGAACGTGATGACATCACTTATGTCAACTTTGATGAAAATGGCGAATGGATTACACAGGGGATCTTTTATAATATCGCAGGCGGACAGCAGATGCAGATCAATACCGAAGCAAGGGAAGTGTTTAATTCTGATATCCGCCGTGATATGGATGATCTTATTGAGATCGTACAGATGGCAATATCTGCACAGGATACTGTAGATGCGATCAAAAAGAAAATAGATACCGGCGATTACAGTGAGGCAGAGCTGAAAAACCTAAATGCGTGGCTGGATGTCGCACAGAAGCAGCTGGATTATGCAAATCAGAACATGCATGACACATACAGTGCATACATTACAAAATTCCAGGATTACCGTGATAAGGTAGATTTGGAAATCACAGATTTAGGCGGACGTGGAGAGCGCGTATCGTTGACGAAAAACCGTATGAGCATTCAAGAATCTACGTTTAAGGAATTAAAGTCTATTAATGAGGATATGGATTTATCGGAACTGGTAATCAACTATTCAGCAGCCTCAGTAGCCTATCAGGCGGCACTGCAGGCAGCAGCCAAAATAGGCAAAATGACATTATTAGACTTTATTTAATCAGAATATAAGAAGCCAGGGCATGGACGCCAGTAACTGTATATCGTTATTGGCGTCCATATTTAAAACAGTGAAGCAAAGGAGTATAAGATGAAGGCTAATACAAGGTTATTCGGCAAGATTGACATCGAAGACAGCAAAATCATTATATTCAAGGAAGGCATTATTGGATTCCCGGATTTAAAACATTTTACATTGATCTATGATGAAGAAAAAGAAGGACAGGGCACGATTAAATGGCTGCAGTCGATGGATGATCCGTCATTTGCACTTCCAGTCATTAATCCGCTGGATGTCAGGGCTGATTATCAGCCGGTAGTAAATGAAGAGGGGCTGGAATCACTCGGAAAGATGCCGAACGAAAGCGCATTTATGCTGGTGACAATTACCGTGCCAAAAGAAATCAAGCAGATGTCTGTCAATCTGAAAGCTCCGTTTGTCATAAATATGGACAATCTGCATGGGGTGCAGATTATTATAGAAGATGATTATCCGGTAAAATACAAGATCTATGACATTTTGAATAAAAAGAAAGAAGGTGAGCAGGTATGCTAGCACTGACCAGAAAAAAAGGCGAGGCATTGGTACTAAATAATAATATAGAAGTAACAATACTGGAGATTCGCGGCGATCAGGTAAAAATAGGCGTATCTGCTCCGAAAGAAGTGCCGATTTACCGCAAAGAGGTATATCTTCAGATACAGAAAGAAAATGAAGCGGCTTCTAGCCTGGACAGCCTCGAAGCGCTGAAAAATATTCTTTAATGTTAAATATTTTGAGGTTTCTACCGATATATACGTTAACAGACAGAAGAGTAATTGAATAGGCATTCACAAGGAGGTGGAGTAGAATGGCAATAGAAGTGTTGAAGACAGCTGCAGCGGCATATCAGGGAAGATCGTCTGATGCAGCAAAACCGGTCAAGGCTGCAGACTCTGCAAAACCGAAAAAAACTGCGTCAGAAGCTGACCGTGCCGCAGCACAGGCAGCAGTATCAGATACAGATGTGGTAAAGCCTATGCAGCCTGTCACAGGAAACGATGGTGAAAAAGGCGAAAGTCTGGGCGGCGGTAATGGAGGCCAGACGAGCAGGCAGCTTCAGCAGGCTGTCGATAAGCTCAGAAAGAATATGATGGCCCGGACAGAAGCGGTATTCGGCATTCACGAGGGCACAAACCGTGTGATGATCAAAATCGTGGATAAGGATACAAAAGATATTATCAAAGAGTATCCGCCCGAGCAGACACTGGACATGATCCAGAAAGTCTGGGAGATGGCAGGCATTATGGTAGATGAGAGAGGATAGGAGGTAGCGTATGCCAATAAGAGTTACAGGATTGAATTCAGGTCTGGATACAGATTCAATTATTCAGGAGTTAGTTTCCGCATATAGGACTAAAGGGGACAAAATCAAGAAAAAGCAGATTAAGCTGTCCTGGACGCAGGATAAATGGAAAAGTTTGAATGCAAAGGTATTAAATTTATACAAATCTTTGGACAAAATGCGTTTTTCTGCTGGCTATAATATTAAAAAGACGACTGTATCCAATACATCCAAAGCAACGGTAACAGCGTCCAAAGATGCAGTAAACGGCACACAGACGCTGAAAATTAAGACGCTTGCAAAAGGCGGGTACCTGTCAGGAGCCCAGCTGAAAAATGCAAAAAGCGGATCTACAAAATTATCAGAATTAGGATTTACAGATGATGGAACGCCGGCTACCTACTGTATCGAAGGTAAAAACGGTGTCAGAAAAGAAATCAATGTAGACGGCAACACGACGATCTCCGATTTCGTAAAGCAGATCAATAATTCTGGTACAGGCGTAACAGCTTCGTATGATAATACAAATAAAAGAATCTACATTACCTCAAAGGATACCGGAGAGGGTAATGATTTTATGCTGACAGGCCTAAACACCAAGGGTGCAGAAGCGCTGAATGCTCTGGGCGTAAATGTACCATCCAAGACCTCCAGCGCCGAGGCAGCAGCCTGGATGGAGTACTACAATCCTGTAACGGGTTCTGTTGACAGGACAAAGCTGGAGGCAGATGTTACAGCTGTAGCACAGGCAAAGCAGGAGCAGGTAGACTTAACAGAAAATATCGGCAAATGGCAGGCAGAGAATACACAGAGTGCAGAAGCGATTAAGTATGTAGAAGCATATAAAAACGCTTATGCAATCGCGCAGAAGGGCATAAGTGATCAGGATGCGGAATACTTATCCCAATTCTACAATATGTCCGAAGAAGACCGGAAAAAAGATTACGTACGTGGAGACGACGGGAAACTGCGGCTTGCAGAAGACGGAGATGATCCGGGTACTTATATCACATTTGACAGTATAAAAAGCAGATATACTTTTGATGAGACACAGCCAAAAGTAGATGAGGATGGCAATCCGGTATTAGACGATGATGGCAATCCGGTAGAAGAGACATCTGATATTGTAAAACAGCTCAAAGCCTATAATTCCCATCAGGCTTTCAGAGAAGAATATGAAGCTGAACCTACAGCTGAGCAGCAGGCAGTATTGGATAAAGTGTCTGCGGCGATATCAAGTGGAAATCCAGCAGCTGCATATGATGATTTAACTACAGAATTTAACCAGAATATTGAAACAAATAAGGAAAATATCAAAAACGCGAATACAGGACTTGCGAAAGCGGCTGAAGTGATTGCGTCTTATAAGACGATTAACAGCAGTGCGCTTACAAAAGAAATGTCAGATCTTACAGATCCGGATAATAAGCAGGCGTTTGATGATTATGTAAACACTCTTGCAGAAAGAGTAGAGTTCTTTGCAGCGAATTATACAAAAGTCGGCGATGATTATGAGCTGACCCAGAATGTGAGCGGCGGTAAGAAAGTAGATGCTACCGATGCGGTCATTGAGCTGAACGGCGTAGAATACACATCAAATACAAATACGTTTAATATAAACGGCATGACAATCCAGGCACATGAGACTACAGGCATGGACGATGATGATGCAATTACGCTTACTACATCTACCGATACGCAGGGACTATACGACAAGATCAAGGATTTCATTACAGAATACAATGCAATTATCGGTGAGATGTCTTCACTGTATAATGCAGAATCTTCCAAAGGCTATGAGCCTCTGACATCAGAAGAAAAAGAAGTAATGTCAGAGTCTGAGATTGCAGACTGGGAGAAAAAGATCAAAGATTCTGTGCTGCGCAGGGACAGCACGCTCGGCGGACTGATTTCTACCATGACATCAGCAATGTCAGCATCTGTAAAAATAAATGGCAAAAACTACAGTCTGTCTTCATTGGGAATTAAGACAGGCAACTATTTTGGTACATCAGCCGCAGACAGATATATGTATCATATAGACGGCGATGCAGATGACGATGAGACGTCCGCAAATGCAGATAAGCTGATGGCTATGCTGAATTCTGATCCTGATACGGTCATTGAGATCATAAAAGGCGCTTCACAGAAACTGTATGAGGGCCTGAATAAGAAGATGGGTACTACATCACTCAGCTCCTTCCAGTCGATTTACAATGATAAATCGATGGCGCAGAGCTATAGTGATTATACAAAGAAGATCAGTGCATGGGAAGAAAAAGTAGCTAAGATCGAAGACGATTATTATAAGAAATTTGCTGCTATGGAGACAGCACTTTCAAAATTACAGAGCCAGCAGTCAGCACTTGCGGGCCTGCTTGGTTCATGATAAGCTGTTTCATTCATCAATTGTCTGGCAGCGGTGGAACTATAAGTAAATAATATCACAATCACGGAGGATTACGATGTTAACGAAGAATGGATATGCAGCGTATACCAATAACAAACTGATGACAGCATCCAAAGGAGAGCTTACCCTGATGCTGTATGACGGGGCAATAAAATTCTGCAATATGGCAATTGCTGCTATCGAAGAGCGTGACATACAAAAGGCGCATACGAATATTGTAAAAGTAGAGCGGATTATCGAAGAATTTCAGTCTACTTTAAATTACAAATATCCAGTTGCAAAAGACTTTAATAATGTCTATGAATATCTACAGGAACAGCTGACGCAGGCAAATATCAGAAAAGATAAAGAAATGTTAAAAAGAGTCTTGAAGCATCTGCGTACAATGCGCGATACCTGGAAAGAAGTCATGCACAAGTCAGTTCAGAATGTGTAGTAACGAAAACACTATAATAGCGCAATGATCAGTACATAGGATGAATTGAATGTAAGAATCGTAATGTAAATTATATAGAACAGACGCAGGGTCAATTCACAGTATTCAGCCGGCATTCTGCAAAAGTCTAGCTGCAGAAAGGCAGCCAGACCAAATTGCAGGAGGCTGGATACCGTGGGTTTGATCCGGTCTTTTGCTGTTTATCAGACTGCGTCAATAGAAAAGGAGTGGGCCATGCCGGAAGAAAATTATCTAGACATACTAGAACAGAGCTTGAAGAAAAAGCTGGGGATTTTAAACCAGATCCGGGTAAAAAATGAGCATCAGCGGGTTCTGCTGCTGGATGAAGAATTGGCACCGGAAGATTTTGAAGAAAATATAGCGTCAAAGGCAGCGCTCGTAGAAGAACTAGAGCTGTTAGACCAGGGCTTTGAGGATGTCTATGAGCGTATCCGGCAGCAGCTGGATGCCCATAAGGAGCAGTACAAGGATCAGATCCGGCGTCTTCAGGATTTGATCCGGCAGGTTACTGCCGAAAGCAGCAACATACAGGTGGAAGAGCGCAGAAATTACAAGCTGGCAGAAAAGAAATTCTCATCTGTAAAAAAACAGGTGCGGGAGGTCAAGGCAAGCTACAAAGCGGTCAATCAGTATTACCGCAGCATGACAAAGACCAGTTATGTGGACGCGCAGTTTATGGATAATAAAAAATAAAAAAATATTTTTATCTATAAAGTATTTGACCAACCAGCCGATATATAATACAAGTACAAGATAACAATTGTTACTTGAAAGCTGTCTGTCGAAGCCGTCAGGGCAGTCAGGCAGAGCAAAATTAAAAAAGATTTGCAGCAAGGAAGCTGCATTAAATTCAAGGAGGAAACATTATGGTAGTACAGCACAATCTTACAGCAATGAACTCTAACAGACAGTTAGGCATCACAACATCAGCTCAGGCAAAATCTTCAGAGAAGTTATCTTCTGGCTACAGAATCAACCGTGCAGGCGATGACGCAGCAGGCTTGACAATTTCTGAAAAGATGAGAAGCCAGATCAGAGGCTTAAACAAGGCTTCTTCCAATGCACAGGACGGCGTATCCTTAATCCAGGTAGCTGAAGGTGCATTAGCAGAGACACATTCTATCTTACAGCGTATGAATGAGTTAGCTACTCAGGCAGCAAACGACACAAATACGACAGCAGATAGAAATGCAATCGCAGCAGAGATCCATCAGCTGACATCAGAAATCGACAGAATTGCATCTACAACACAGTTCAACACAATGAACCTGTTAGATGGATCTTTCACAAACAAGAACCTTCAGGTAGGTTCTCTGGAAGGACAGAACATTTCTGTATCGATCAAAGCTATGAACTCTAGCAGCCTTGGCTTAACAACAGGTACTGGTGCAACAAAGAAACTTGCAATCAGCGTATCGAGCTTCTCATCCGCTGGTTCTGCAATGACAGTTATCCAGAAAGCTATCCAGTCTGTATCCGCAATGAGATCTACACTCGGCGCATTACAGAACAGATTAGAGCATACAATTTCAAACTTGGATAACATCTCTGAGAATACACAGGCAGCTGAATCACGTCTTCGTGATACAGATATGGCTGAAGAGATGGTTGAATACAGCAAGAACAACATCCTTGCACAGGCAGGACAGTCAATGCTTGCACAGGGCAACCAGTCTACACAGGGTGTATTATCATTGCTTCAGTAATAAGATTATATGCCATAATAGAAAAAAGGACTGCCGCAGGGCAGTTCTTTTTTTGTGCCTGATTTTAAGTATAGAATATCCCAAATTTAATCAACATAGACCGCTATGCCTCATAAATTTGGGATAAATGCTCCATATCATGCCCGGTGGGTATCAAGTGTGGAGCACATCTCACGGAAAGCATTATTCAAACACGTTCTAATATACACAGATCTAAAAAAAATTGGCCTAAGAATAAACGGATCTAAGAATAAACGGATGCGAAAAATATTTCCAGCTAAAAATTATAAAAAATTGCTGTTTGCTATAAAGAGTTTAAGAAACCGTCCGATATATAATACAAGTACAAGATAACAATTGTTACTTGTGAGCAGATGTCGGCTAGGAGCGTACGGCCAGCCAGACAAAAGCTTAAAACCCAAAAAAATAGCTCATGCAGCAAGGAAGCTGCATTAAATTCAAGGAGGAAATATTATGGTAGTACAGCACAATCTTACAGCAATGAACTCTAACAGACAGTTAGGCATCACAACATCAGCTCAGGCAAAATCTTCAGAGAAGTTATCTTCTGGCTACAGAATCAACCGTGCAGGCGATGACGCAGCAGGCTTGACAATTTCTGAAAAGATGAGAAGCCAGATCAGAGGCTTAAACAAGGCTTCTTCCAATGCACAGGACGGCGTATCCTTAATCCAGGTAGCTGAAGGTGCATTAGCAGAGACACATTCTATCTTACAGCGTATGAATGAGTTAGCTACTCAGGCAGCAAACGACACAAATACGACAGCAGATAGAAATGCAATCGCAGCAGAGATCCATCAGCTGACATCAGAAATCGACAGAATTGCATCTACAACACAGTTCAACACAATGAACCTGTTAGATGGATCTTTCACAAACAAGAACCTTCAGGTAGGTTCTCTGGAAGGACAGAACATTTCTGTATCGATCAAAGCTATGAACTCTAGCAGCCTTGGCTTAACAACAGGTACTGGTGCAACAAAGAAACTTGCAATCAGCGTATCGAGCTTCTCATCCGCTGGTTCTGCAATGACAGTTATCCAGAAAGCTATCCAGTCTGTATCCGCAATGAGATCTACACTCGGCGCATTACAGAACAGATTAGAGCATACAATTTCAAACTTGGATAACATCTCTGAGAATACACAGGCAGCTGAATCACGTCTTCGTGATACAGATATGGCTGAAGAGATGGTTGAATACAGCAAGAACAACATCCTTGCACAGGCAGGACAGTCAATGCTTGCACAGGGCAACCAGTCTACACAGGGTGTATTATCATTGCTTCAGTAATAAGATTATATACCATAATAAAAAGAACTGCCGTACGGCAGTTCTTTTTTTGTAAAATATATTATTTATAAAAATTAGGATGTAAATAAATCGCATACATCCTAATTCGTATGTTATTATATATGTATGATTCTACTCATAAAAAGTATTATGCTAATTTTGCTTTTAAATCTCGTACGTCTGTTTCCAGCATTCTTACCTTAATTGACATTACTTCAATCTCATTACTAGTTTTTATTGCGTCTTTTAGATCTCTGGATAAATCGAAATGTCCTTCAGCTACCCGCTCAATATTAGCTCGTATTTCATTTTCAAGAGTTAATTTTATGTCCGCAATGTTATTTTCTATGCCGGCTGTCCTGTTTTCAATAATGGAAACCCGGGTATCAATATCAGCGGTCATATTTTTAAGTGTAATAACGCTGCTGTCGATATCGGAAATCTTATCCTCAATGACAGAGATACTGCTGTCGATATCGGAAATCTTATCCTCAATGACAGATACTCTTGTATCAACGGCAGAAACATTGTCCTCAATGGCAGAAATGCTGCTGTCAATATCGGAAATCTTATCCTCGATGGCAGATACTCTGGTATCAATGGCAGAAATGCTGCTGTCAATATCGGAAATCTTATCCTCGACAGCAGAGACTCTGTCCTCAATAGAGGAGACTCTGTGGTCGATATTGGAAACCTTATCTTCGATAGAGGAGACTCTGCAGTCGATATTGGAAACCTTATCTTCGATAGAGGAGACTCTGTAGTCGATATTGGAAACCTTATCTTCGATAGAGGAGACTCTGTGGTCGATATTGGAAGCCTTATCTTCGATAGAAGATACTCTGCTGTCAATCTCTAACACTTTGCTTTCGATTGCCTGTGTTTTTACCTTAGTTTCTTCTGTGTTAATTTTTATAATCTGTATTTCTGATAAGATCAAATCAAATTTCTCGCTGTCTGTCATGCCTGCACTCCTTCCTATAATGGTATCATACGTATGCTGCTAATATACACTAAGTGTATCATGATATTACTACAAAGTCAATTTGAATCTCCATTTAATATTATTCGAAAAATTTCTTCAAAGTGCTGTTTAAAGCTATGGTGGCAGCGGATCTTATTTTGGCCATTTTGTGCAATGCGGCGGCGTTCTTCATCATGTTCCAGATAATATCGTATCTTATGTGTCAGGTCATCCAGATCATTATAATAGACAAAATCTTCGTCCGGTGTAAAATGCCGGAGCAGGTCTGCCTGATAGTTTGTTAACAAAAAGCCTCCGGCACTCATAATATCTACTGCGCGCAGCGGAATACCGGATTTAATGCTTTTGAGTGTTATATTTAGGTTGATCTTACTATAATGAAATACATAAGGCATTTCGTTGTGGTAATCTACGGTTCCCATGTTTTCAATGCCGGGTGCGTGGTAACTGCTGTTTAACGTGTACAGGCGCAGTGGATGTACTGCCGCTGCCGCTGTTAATGTACGGAGGCGGTCTTTTTCCGTCAGTTTCCGGCCGATAAAATAGTTGCCATAGATATATTCGTCTGTCTGTATGCCTGTATAGTTTGCATGGTATGGGACAGAGGATTTCATTTCATACAGAATATCTTTTGTCAGTAGTTCTTCAATAAAATAGTAACCGTATACTTTAAGCTGGGCCTCCATAATGGCATCCAGATATCCTTTTGCATAGTCACTCAGTCCGGTCAGGCGGTCAAAAAAGTTGTGGTCTTCGTTGTATAAGGAGCCTACAAACGATACATCAGCTGTATAGCGCTCTGGATTGTGTTCACGCGCGAGCAGCATGCGTATGCGGTCAGTATTTCCGGCTAATGGAAAATAATGCACGGTCGTAATGCCCATACCGGCTAGTTCCTGATATTGTGTATAATCAAATAAAAATATATAATTGCATGGGTATACGATTGTATATGAATAAAGTGATACGTGCGGGGCATCGTATACGATTGCAATGTATTTTAAGCCACGACGTTTACATCCTTCTGATACAAGCGGATAAAAATTATAGGAAAATACGAGGTCATAGTTTCCGCTGCTGCAGAATTCATCGAAAGCTGCGTCAAATACCGCTGACCTGCGTGAATCGTATTCTGGATGAAAGAAAAAAGAAACAGAATGGCCGAGTGCCGACAGCGCAGAAACCGTGTCCTCTCTGCAGAAACAGGGCCAGTCTAGAAAAATAATGTTCATAATCATCTCCATTCCACCGCCTTTGGCCGGCGGCACAAATTTGTATCAAATATTATATTTTCATAATTTCGATTTTTATAAGGCTGGATTTTATTTTTAAATACGAATATTTGTCCAGTCTGTTGTATCCGAAAGGCAGAGTGCCTTCAATTCATCTATGCGGGCGTCCGTAAATTCCTGATCCAGAGCTTCATATACTGCTTTCATATATACGCCGCCTTTTCCGTTTAGAATACGTATGACAAACGGGTTGTTTCGGTAGTTTGGAAAAATCTGATACGTATTATCATGCAGCATGCGGATTGTCGCATAGTCACAGCTGTCAAACTGCATAAAAAGAACATACAGCATGTCCATATAGTATCTGCGGATAAATTCGTGCTCATATAAAGTCGGAAAGCGTTGGAAAATACCGCGTTTTAACAGTTCCTTCAGCTTGATCTCTTCTACCCTCGCGCGGTCCAGCTGATGGAGTGAATTAGACTGGTGTATCGTTGAGTCAGGGCGCTGATAATAATGGTAAAAATCTTCTCCGATAATATAAGCAGAATGAATGTAATGCATGGAAAGCACATACCAATAGTCGTCTTCATAAAAATAACCCTCGGGAAATAAAATTTCATTGTCCAGCAGCATTGATCTGCGGTAAAGATTACCTACAATACCGATCCCAAAATCTATGCCGACAAAAGCCCCGCGGTCTGCATCATTTTCTATAATATAATACTGGTCTTGACTGCCGTTTTTTCCCATTGGAGATGATTCTCTGGTCATTTCCTTCTTGTAACCGGCTGCTACCGCATCACATTTATATTTTACTGCTTTGCGGTACATCTTTTCATAGGCTGTCGGTTCCAGCCAGTCATCGGCATCTACAAAGCTGACATAGTCAGCATTTGCGTAGCTCAGACCGATGTTGCGCGCTGTGCCCTGCCGCCCGTTCTGCGCGCAGTTAACGACCATAACGGACTGTGGATATTTCTGCTCAAGCGCAAGCAGGTGAGACAGGGTAGAGTCGGTGGAGGCATCATTGACTGCGATGATATCCAATGCTTCGTCTCCGATTGTCTGGCCGGTTATAGATAAAATGCATTGGTCTATATAGTCTTCTGCATTATAGCAGGGAATGATCACGCTTATTTTTTTCATGCAAAATCCTTTCTATAATTAAAAACGTTTAAGCATACGTTGATTTCTTATGGAAAATGTTTCTGGAAATTCTTTTCTGCAAAATATTATTCTGCCGATGTTTTATGCTCGAATACAGTGAGCAGCAGCTGTTCCATACGGTGTCTGTAAGTATGGTGCTCCGATACGAGTGCAAGGCCGTTCTGCGCAATTTCCTGTGCGCGGGCAGGATTTGAAAGATAATAGCTGCATTTTTCGAGAAGGTCTTCTTCACTTTCGTATATGTCAAGATGCTCGCCGACTGTAAAATATTCTGGCAGTTCTGCCTGATAGTTTGTGATCAGGAAACCGCCGCAGCTTAAAATATCCCAGATACGCAGCGGGATGCCTGAGCGGATTGCTTTTGAGGTCATGTTTAGGTTGATGGTGCTCGAATGAAAAATCAGCGGCATTTCGGTAAGTGTCTTGGCAAGCCCGCGGTTGTGTATGCCTGCAATTCCGCTCGTATCACTGCCGGTATATATGTCCAGTGAATGGTGGGATGCAAGAAGCTTCATCAGGCTGACCCGTTCCAGCGATGATATTTTGTTCCCGATATACAGTTGAGAAATAATAGCCGTATCCGTCAGGTATGGGGCATCTAATGGTGCATAATAATTAGGCATGTGTGCTTTAAATGTTTCGATCAAAGGCTCTGTCAGTATCTCGTCGATAAAATAATATCCATATATTTTCTGCTGGGCACACATCATTCCTTTTAAAAATCCAGACCAGTATTCTGGAAGAGGCTTTAATTTATCATATGCGCATTTTTCTGTATACAAAGACCCTACAAAAGAGATATCGCTGCAAAATCTGCTGTCTGTGCTGTTTTGGATAACAGACTGCATAAATGCAGGATCTGAAGCCAGCGGGAGGTAAAAAACATGGCCCGGATTTAAAGGCTCTATTTCCTGATACTGGCAGCGGTCAAATAAAAACAAATAATTGCATGGATTTGTTACAGATCTGCTGTATAGCTCCATTACAGGGGCATCTACCGACCATCCGGCATACGGTATGTGGAAAATATTGCACACGTCTGATACGACTGGGAAAAAATTGATAGAAAATACCAGATCAAAATGATCAGAAAGCAGGGCATCGTTTACCGCCGCAACGACTTCACTCGGCAGCATATTTTTGTTTGACATTTCCGGCGTCAGTTCCGTGACCTTGATTCCCAGCTGCGCAAGAGCATCCAGAATAAAAGGCTCACAGATACTGCCGTATCGATAAAAAAGCAGTTTCATACAAATAGTGATCTCCTTTATGGTTGATATGTAAGCAGCGGCATTTGCCGGGCTGATTTAAAAGCAAAGGGAGGCTGTTAGGTATAGCCAATATTGATAAATAGTATTATAATAGACAGCATGGAGAATTACAATATAAATTATTGTTTGGCAGTACGTGTAATAAACAATAAATGTGTTTCAGATAAATAAAAATCAAGTATTTAGAATAATAAAAGAACTTAGGTAGAAAAGCTAAATAATACTTGTTATAGCATAAAATGAATAACAGCTTTATAAATGAAAATTAAGGGAATGGATATCAATGATGGCAAATACAGATAATGATTTAAGAGCGATAGGGGCAGTCTGCATTCAGAAGCTTTTTCTTAAAAAAATAAAGGGCGGAAAGAGGGATTTTGCGTTTGAAGAAGCGCAGCTGGATGCAGAAAGCAGAACAATAGATTTTACATGTGAAGGAATACCACAAGATGCAGAAGGCAGTAAAAAAAATCATACATTTGAAGAAATACTGCTAGATATAAAAGGTGCCAGGAGAGACCTTATATTTGAAGAAATATTGTTGGATGAAACATTGATACAGGGGGAGTTATGGGTCAGCAAAAAGGCATTGAGTGATGTCGGCGGGATTAACCATTTATTATGTGCGAAAAAGAATTATGAGCTGCTTCTTAGGATTGCAAAAAAATACCGGGTCGTATTAATAACAGAAGGGGCAGAGGAGCAGAGCGCGCAGGAAAATATATATAAAAAGACACTAAGCGCAGAACAACAGAGTCAACGGTGTGAAAAAGCACTGGGCGTAGAACAGCAGCTTGATCAATACAGCTTTCAGCGGCTTGAACCGGAAATATATGTTCAGGAACCAGAAGTACATGGGCATGAGCAGGAAGTGAGTGGGAATAAGCTGGCGGTGCATGGTCAGGAGCCGGAAGTGCGTGAGAATGAGCAGGAAGTACATGGAAAAAAGCCGGAAATATATGAGAATGAGCAGGAAGTACATGGAAAAAAGCCGGAAATATATGAGAATGAGCCGGAAATATATGGGTGGAAAACCGACTGCTATATAATCAGCAGATATAAGTCCGAGCTGCTGGCGATAGGATGCTTTGACGAGGCGGTAAAGGGTGTTTTATGGGAAGGAGGCGGACAGGCTGAGTCATATCTGGAAGGAATGCTTTCCAGCAGTCAGGAGTATTACAGAATCTATGATTATACGCAGCCGGTTTTAATTTATGCGGGGGATGAGATCTGCTACCATGTGCTGGATACATTTGCCAGAAACCTTGGAAAGGCACTGCTGGAGCATGGGTGCAGTGTCATTTATTTTGATATGGCAAAGCAGCCGATGGAAGAAATCACAGCCTTTGTAAGAAGACGCTTAAAAGCAGTGATCGGCATGCAGACGTATTTATTTTCAGCAAAGAAGAAAGACGGCAGCTTTATACACGATGCGATTGGAGCACCGGAATATTATTTTGTATTTGACCACCCGGTGTGGCTGCGGCACCATCTGACAAACGTGCCAAAGCAGATGACAGTGCTGACGCCTGATGGAAATTATGCTGCTTTTATCGAAAAATATTATAAGCATCCTGCCAGATTTTTACCGCCTGCCGGACAGGAACAGTATTATGGGCAGCAGAACCGTGTATACGACATTTCTTTTTTGGGCACGTACCGCGACAGTCTGCTAGATGAGCTGAAGGCGCTTCGAAAAAACGATAAGAAAAGGGCATATTTTATAAACAGGTTTATTTTGTATATGCGCATGGATATTGCAGGGACGCCGGAGCGCGCATTGGAAAAGCTGTTGGAATATTATCATATGACGTACACAGATGAGGAATTTGAACAGCAGTTTTTCGGGGTGCGGTGGACGATTTTACGGCTTGCGCATTATTACCGCGGAAAAGTACTTAAAACGCTGCTGCAGGCGGGATTTACGATCCATGTATTCGGGGCCAGCTGGAAGGAATGCCCGCTGTGTGCATATGAAGGATTGGTCTGCCATGAGCAGGCGGTCGGGGAGCAGGCGCTGCAGGTATATGGCAGCTCAAAGCTGTCACTTAATATTATGACGTGGCATAAAGATGGGTTTACGGAACGGATTGCGAATGCAATGCTGCAGAGGTCTGTTGTCGTAACTGACCGTACGACTTATCTGGAACAGAATTTGGTAAATGAACAAGAACTGCTTATCTTTGGACTCGACCGCATCAATGAGCTGCCGCAGAAAATAAAATCCCTGCTGGAAGATGACAGGCGAAGGGAGAAGATTGCAGAAAGCGGCTATCAGAAAGCCAAAAAAGAGCATACATGGTATAGGCGGGCAGGACAGCTGCTTGAACTTATGGATAAAAGTTGTTGAATGCAGTTATAAAGAAATAATAGGCCTGTAGTATGTAATCATAAAGAAATAATACGGCTGTTGAATATAATCATAAAAAAATAATAGATCTGTTGAATGTAATTAAAAAAAATAGGCCTGTAGTATATAATCATAAAGAAATAGTATGGGGATAGGATTTTATGAATCGGAGATTGATATTTTTTATAGGTGTATACGATACGTTAGATATTTTTGCGGTTGAGCTGCAGAGAGAGTTTGAAGGCATGGGGTATGAGACAATGCTGTTTGACACGGCTGATCTGCAGAAAAGTCTGGGGCAGCTTGCGGCATTTGTGAAAAAGCCTGTTACGGCAGTCATCACATTTAATAATCTGGGATATAATATGGAGCTGACGCAGGGTAATAATATCTGGAATGACTTAGATCTTTTTGTGGTCAATATACTGATGGATCATCCATTTTGTTATAAGCCGGCTTTGGATGCTTCTCCGCGGAAAGCTGCGGTATTATGTCCTGATCGAAATCATATGCGTTATATTCAGAGGTTTTATCCGCAGATTCCGGTTTCGGGTTATCTGCCGCATGCGGGGATCGCCCGTGGCGGAGCTGCACGAAAGATCGCGGAAAGAAGGATTGATGTGTTGTACGCAGGCGGCCTGTCCAGAGATTATGTAAAAAACGTTATGCCGGATTTTCAAAAGTATAAAGAATTCGACGCAGAAAAGATCGCGGATCAGGCGTATCATATGCTGATTGAATGTCCGCATATGACGACAGAAGAGGCAGTGGAAAAGACGCTGTGTGAAGCCGGGATACAGGTGTCAGAAGACAGGCTGTGTGAAATTATAGCTGACCTGCATTATGTAGATCTGCTGGCTGCTTCTTATTACAGGGAAAAGACGGTACGTACTTTAGTAGAACATGGGATACATGTGCATTTGTATGGTAACGGATGGGAGGCATGTACATGGCTTGATCATCCAAATCTTGTATACGGAGGCCGTGTCAGTGCGGAAGAAATCATAGGATATATGCAGGAGTCTAAGATTGTTTTAAATACGATGACGTGGTTTAAAGACGGCACACATGACCGTGTATTTAACGGCATGCTGGCAGGTGCAGTAGCAGTGACAGACAGTTCTGTATATATGAAAGAGGAATTTCCAGATACAGACCGCGTGCAGCAGAAGCTGGTAATGTTTGAACTGACACAGATCGACCAGCTGCCGGATCTGGTGCGTGAGCTTCTGTATGATACCGACCAGATGCAGCAGATAGCAGATCGAGGATATGTCTATGCAAAAGAACATCATACATGGAAATGCCGTGCAAAAGAACTGCAGCAGGATCTGTTGGACTATCTGTAGTGAGCTGCCGACATACTGGCATAGAAATGCCATGCAGAAGAACTGCAGCAGGATCTGTTGGATTATTTGTAATGAATGGTTAATATATTTGGCAGTAAAATAGGAGGAGTATAAGAGGATCATGCACGGAATAGGAACAATTACAGATTCAAATACCATGTTTTGTTATTTTGAAATGATCGAAAAGCTGGGTGCAAAATCCATTTTGGACGCAGGCATGCTTTTAAAGAGAATCGGAGCTGTATCCAGACAGATGGCAGGAGTGGAAATAAACGCAGAAGCTGTTTTATGCGGAATAGATTTTTACCCGGAAATACATCTGCCGATTTTTGCAGAAGTTTATAATGAAATCAGAACAGAGAAGGATTTTATCCATTGTTTGGATAACAATTTGGAATGCTTTGCGTGCATGAAAAATAAAAAATTTGATCTTGCGGTTATGCTCGAGGCGGGACAGGTTTTGGATGAATTAGATCAGATAAAAATAACAGAATATTTTATGCAGAATGTAAATGGGATCTTGGCTGATGAACCGGTCGGGAAATGGATGACAGGCAGGGGGATGATCAAAGGCTATTATCCAATCTGCATAGAAAGCAGCAGATTTGCATGGATTCCCGTGAAAGAACTGCGAAGCTGATTGGGAACAGGCAGCTGCAAAATAAGAGCTGCGAAGCTGCTTGGGAAGTGGCAGCTGTAAAATAAGAGCTGCGAAACTGATTGGAAAGTGGGCTTTTGCAAAACAAGAATATTGTATGGAACAATATATGCATGAGGTAAGCGTAATGGATATAAAAATATATATTATGACACATAAACCGTTTAATGTCCCTGTGGCGGAAGGTTATTATGCTATGCAGGTAGGCAGGGAAGGGAACAAAGATCTGGGATATTTAAGGGACGATCTGGGAGAACATATTTCGCAGAAAAACCGTACATTCTGTGAGCTGACAGGACTGTACTGGATATGGAAAAATGTGAAAAGCGATGTCGTAGGACTGTGTCATTATCGGAGATATTTTATACAGGCAGAGAATAAACGAAAGTTAGATCAGCTGGAATCAATGCTTCTGCCGGTTTCTTATATTGAACAGTGTATGCAGCAGTATGATCTGATTGTACCAGACAGTGGCATGACAAAATATAGCAGTGTATTTCAGCATTATAAATCTAGGCACTGTGTTTCAGACTGGGAAGAATGCGGCAGGGTGATTCAAGAAAAATACCCGCAGTATTATCCTGCGTTTTTATGGAATCAGGAAACGAATATTATGACGATGGGCAATATGGTTATTGGCAAAAAAGCAGTCATTGATGCATACTGCGAGTGGCTGTTTGACATTTTATTCGAGGTGGAATCAAGAATTGACCTTACGGATCATGATGATTATCAAAAACGAATCTTTGGCTTTTTATCAGAGAGGCTGTTTCGCGTATGGGTTTTTATGCAGCAGCTGAAAATCCGGGAAGAAAGTACAGAGATGTTTGAATAACCGTGTCAGAAGATGGATTAGAAGATAAATTCAGAAGATGTATTAGGAGATAAATTCAGAAGATGTATTAGGAGATAAATTCAGAAGATGTATTAGGAGATAAATTCAGAAGATGTATCAGAAGATATATCAGAAGATCGATAAGAACATGCGAAGGAGTCTGGAATGGTAAAAATATACGTTATGACCCATAAGCTTTTTCAAAAACCGCAGGATGAGATCTATATACCGCTGCATGTAGGCAGGGCAGCCTCTCAGGATCTGTCGTATCTGGGCGACGATACCGGAGACAATATATCGGCCTTGAATTGTTATTATGGAGAGCTGACAGGGCTGTATTGGATCTGGAAGCATGAAACAGAAGCGGATATTGTAGGGATCTGCCATTATAGGAGATATTTTTTAAATGAATCCGGGATGTTTTTGAACAAACAGGAATACGAGTCGATACTGGCGGAATATGATGTGATGACGTCAAAGCTGCTGGGCAGCGCATTGGATAATTGGACAAATTATGCCGCCTGCCATAACAGGTCAGATATGGAGGCTGTAGGAGAAGCAGTAAAGAAATTGTACCCTTCAGATTATGAGGCATTTTCTAAAGTGCTGTCTGATACAAAGTGCTGTTATGGAAATCTGATGGTCACTACTCTGGACAAATACCGGGAATATTGTGCGTGGCTGTTTCCGATTTTGGAAGAGGCCGGAAAAAAAATCGATGTATCTTCGTATGACCTTTACCGGAAACGAGTCTTTGGCTTTTTGTCTGAAGTGCTCCTGTATGTCTGGGCAGTGGCGCGCGGGTACCGCATTTATGAGGGAAAGATCGGCCTTACGGCGGAAAAGGCAGAAACAGTAGAATTTAAGCATGATATAGAACGGCTGGTCCAGCAGGGAGATTTAGAGGCGGCAAAAGAATTTTTTTATCATACAATGCAGGAAAGGCCCGATCTGCGGCTGGGATTATCAGATCTAAAGGGTGAGATACCGATTGTTGAAAAATTATTGTATATCATGCATCAGGAGCAGAAAGAAGGCGGGCCGGGACTGCTGGCGCTGAGCCGGGAGCTGGCTGTTTTAATCGAGCATTATAAAAATTCGGCGAATTTAATTGCAAAAAACGGCAGCAGTGCACGGAGCAGGGCAAAAGCATATTTTGATGTATTTGCACTGTCGGATACGGCATTTGGGATCATTGAACAGGATGTAAACGGCAGCCTGTCTTTTTATCATTATCTGAATGAAGGGGAGCCGGCAAAAAAAGTATGCGCCGTTGTATCGGTCAGCAGCTGTGCGGATACATTATCCGGCTGCATCGGCAATCTGGTAAATCAGACGATGGAAGATCTTGCGGTTATATTTATAGACAGCTGTGAGGACGCTGCGGGAAAACGCCTGCTGCTGGAATGTATGCAGCAGTATCCGAAAAAAGTACAGGTGTTTACCGCGAAAGAGTGGAACCGGCAGCTGGATTCAGATCTAAGCAGCCAGAGTAAAAATCAGTCAGGGCTGGATTTAGGCAGCGGGAATGGCATGCAGCATGCAGCAGATCTGGATATTCATATGACTGGCCGGCAGGCGGAAAACCGGCCGGCAGCAATGGATAGTGAGTATATTATATTTGTACGCGGCGAAGATATGCCAGATCCTGCAATGTGTGAGAAACTGTATCAAAAAGCAGAAACAGGCGGCTGGAAACTGGCAGGCGGGAAGTATATTGATCATAGGACTGGTAATATAAAACAAATGCTGGAAAATGAAAAGCATGGATACAACAGTTCAGTCGGCCTGGATGAAGCAGGTACGAAAAATGGCTTGGAATTCTGCCCGGGCAGTGATAAAGTTTCGCGAGAAGGAAACGGGAATATAGGCTGGGGAATACTTATTCATAACAGTTTATGGAAAGAAATAAGGGAGCGGTTTAAGATACAAGAGGACGGGCAGCTGCGTATAAAAGAAGCAGCTGATTTTATAGTCAGTTCTGCTGATTCAGCAGGGAGTGTTGACGAAGTATTGTATGGATACAGCGGCTGAAAGCTGGATGCAGACCGCGAATCTAATTGAATGGAACAAAATTAACGGGATAAATTGAATGGAACAAAATTAACGGGACCAATTGAATGGAACAAATTTAACGCAAAAATAAAGAGAGGATAAAATATATGAAGATGAATATTGCGGTTGCGGCAAACCGCACGTTTGAAAAATATCTATATGTAATGCTGACTTCATTGCTGGAAAACAGTAAAGATCAGGAGATATGTGTGTATTTGCTGTCGGCGGATTTTGGACAGGAGCAGGCAGATCGTGTCCACAAGCTGTTAAAACAGTATCAGCAGGAATTTTGTTTTATTCCGATTGGACAAGAAATCTTTCCGAAAGAGCTGCCAGCTACAGAAAAGATTACGGTAGAAACTTATTTTCGTCTGGCACTGCCTGATGTACTGCCAAAAGAACTGGACAGGGTATTATATCTGGATGTGGATCTGATTATCAATCAGCCGATTGATGAACTTTATTTTACCGATTTTGAAGGAAAAGCGTTCTGTGCATGCAGGGATACAACAGCAGCTACAGCAGAGAGCCTGCAGTCATCCCCGGTTTTTGAGCAGCTGCGCCAGAAGGAAGACTTTGTATATTTTAATGCAGGTGTGCTGCTGATGAACCTAGATAAGCTGCGCCCGCTTGTAAGCCTTGGATATTTTATAGAACAAGCATTAAAAATTAAAGATTATTTAGATTTTTATGATCAGGATGTGCTGAACTGGCTGTTCAGTGATGATGTAAAAATCGTAGATGTAGAGCGCTATAACCTGTTTGCGAGGACTGCCTTTAACGCAGGCTATGATTACCAGACAGTAAAGGAGCAGACTGCGATTATTCATTATGGCGGCGTAAAGCCCTGGCGTCATGAAGAGGTACGCTATGAATTGGAACGGTTCTGGTGGGAATATGCGAAAATGACGCCATATTATACCGAGCTTTTGGAAGACATTGTTTTGACGGAAATAAATACTGGTTATATGGATCAGCTGTTTCGCAGTCTTAAAAAAGAAAATGATGAGCTGCGCCAGATTGTAGACAGATGTATGCAGCTGTTAAAGAGCCAGGGGCTTATGTAAAAAGTTCCAGTTCATAAATGCTTAGATAATTGAGAGAAAGGTTAAAGCTTTTGGAATATGTAGCCGATAAAGTATTTAGTGGTTTTTGGTACAGAGCTTGGCTGTCAAAAACAATTGCGAAAACAGGAAAGGATGAATAAAATCATGGACGATAATAGACAAGAACAGATAGAAGCATTAGAAGTAATGGCAGAATTTAATGAACGTGTGCTTAAAAATATGAGAATATTGATCAAAGAGTTATCCGGTGCACGGCTGGATGATACAAATAAGTTTATCCAGAGCATTGTAGATGCCATGAACTGGGAAATTGAAGTTATGAATGGTACAATGACTCTGCTGAACGAAGGAAAAGAAAGAATCAATAAAGAGGATTTCAATGCACATGTAGTTGCAGTTGCAAATGCGATCAATGCAAAGGATGATGCAATGATGGCAGAAGCATTTACGAATGTACTTCCTTATTTTGAGAAATTAGGCGAAGCAGCAAAAGAAGTATTGGCATAATACGGGAAAGAATCTGTTTGAATATGGGCAGATTCTTTTTTTTGTGTTAAAATAAGGAATAGGCGTGTATGATGCGGAGGTATGATGATGGCGGAGTCTGTGGCAATAGGGATTCAAGATTTTAGTAAACTGATTGAAAACAATAGTTTTTACGTAGATAAGACAAATTTCATCAAAGAGTGGTGGGAAAACAGGGATGATGTTACCCTGATCACCCGCCCCCGCAGATTTGGAAAGACACTTAATATGAGCATGCTGGAATACTTTTTTTCTGTAAGGCATGCAGGGCGGAGCGATCTGTTTGAAAAATTAAGTATATGGCAGGAAGAAGCGTATAGACAGCTGCAGGGAACATTCCCGGTTATTTTCCTCAGCTTTGCAGGCGTGAAGACAGGTAAATATTGCCAGCGATATGTGTTCATCAATCAATCTGCTTTCAGAATATTTGTACAGATATTATGGCAGAAAGGCAGTTATTTTATTAGATGAGTACGACGCGCCCATACAAGAGGCCTATGTATCTGAATATTGGAACGAGCTGGCAGGATTTATGCGCAGGCTGATGAACGCAGCCTTTAAATCAAATGTGTATTTGGAACGGGGATTGATGACAGGGATCACCAGAGTCAGTAAAGAATCGATCTTTTCAGACTTAAACAATCTGGCTGTTATAACGACTACATCGAAAGTATACGAAACGGCTTTTGGATTTACGGAGCAGGAAGTCTTTTATTCGTTAGAAGCTTATGGACTGCAGGATCACATGCATGAAATAAAATATTGGTACGATGGGTTTCGGTTTGGAGACACCAGCGGCATTTACAATCCATGGTCTATTATAAATTACTTAAAGTTCAAGGAATTTAAACCATACTGGGCAAATACCAGTTCAAACAGCCTCGTGGGAAAGCTGATACAAAGGGGAAGTTCTGAAATAAAAGGCATGATGGAAGATCTGATCAGCGGGATTCCTCTTAAAACGATTCTCGATGAACAGATTGTTTTTAACCAGCTGGATGAAAATGAAAATGCCATCTGGGGTTTTCTGCTTGCAGGCGGATATTTAAAGGTACGGGAGATATATGGAAAGGAGTATACTCTGGATATTGTAAATGAAGAGGTGCGCCAGATGTTTGAGGGCATGATTACCGGGTGGTTTGCTCCGTGCAGCGCCGATTACAATGGATTTGTGAAAGCGCTTTTGGCAGATGTGATGTAATTTTAGAGCCGCTAGACCGCAGAGGGGAAGGCATGATTCTGGAGTTTAAAGTATTCAATCCCAGAACAGAGAAAAATCTGCAGGAGACGGTGCGGAAAGCAGTCTGTCAGATTATGGAGAAAAAGTATATAGAAGCATTGGAAACAAAAGGGATATCAAAAGAAAAAATTCGTATTTATGGTTTTGCTTTTTGCGGAAAAGAAGTATTGATTGACGGCGGATATTTTTGTAAATTTGAGACTGCCGGCGTATCTTTCACATGAAATCAAGCGGCAGTGAAAGTGATTGGAGAATATAATTTTAGGAGAGTGGATATGCAGTTTGATGATTCATATTTTCAAGGCGAGGAGAGAGAAGGTTTTTTTGTAGAAGAAAAAATGAAACGTGCATGGGCAGCGCAGATCGAGGTGCTGGAGGAGATTGACCGGATATGCAGCAGGCATAATATTATGTACTATGCAGGCTACGGCACGCTGCTTGGTGCAGTCAGGCACAAAGGGTTTATTCCGTGGGATGATGATATGGATCTTTATATGCTGCGGGATGAATATGAGAGATTTCTAAGTGTTGTACAGCAGGAAATGCCAGAGGATTACAGGCTTTATAACATGTATACAGATGCAAAGTACGATGAGATCTTTTCACGTATTGTAAACAGTGACAAGATCAATTTTGCAGACGAATATCTGGAAAAATATCACGGATGCCCGTATGTGGTCGGCATAGATATTTTTCCATTGGATTTTCTGCCGGGGAATGAAGATGAAAAAAAGCTCCAGTACGATCTGTATGCATTTGTGCTTACGACAAAATATAAAGTAGGAAAACCTGACGAGGATATCGAGGCGAGGCTTGCGCATATTGAAGATTTATGCCAGGTTGAGCTGAAAAGGGATGAAACACTGCGCAGGCAGCTTCTGATGCTGGCGGACAAGCTGAGCTGCCTGTATCGGCGCAGTGAAAGCGAGCATGTAGCGATCATCCACAGTAATGTAAATGGCTTTACGGCAGTAATGAGAAAAGAATGGTATGAGGATGTGGTCAGGATGCCGTTTGAAAATACCAGCATACCCGTACCGAAAAATTATGATGACTGCCTGCGGGCAATTTACGGACCGGATTATATGACACCAATCCGCATGGTTGCTCATGAATATCCTTTTTATAAAAAGCAGGACCGCATTCTGCAGAACGCATTAAAAGAAAAATAGGATCGAATATCGCAGAGCATTAAAAAGAAAAATAGGATCGAATTCGCAGAACGCGTGAAAAGAAAAATAGGATTTATGATTAAAGGAGAAAAGACATGCAGTTTGAAGAATCATATTTTCGAGGCGAGGAATTAGAAGGTTTTTTTGTAGAAGAAAAAATGAAGCGTGCATGGGCAGCGCAGCTTGAGGTGTTAAAAGAGGTAGAGAGGATCTGTGGCAAATATGGGCTGCGGTATTATGCAGGCTATGGCACGCTGCTTGGCGCAGCCAGGCATAAAGGATTTATCCCATGGGATGATGACCTGGATATTTTTATGCTCAGAGATGATTATGAAGGGTTTTTAAAGGTCATCCAGCAGGAAATGGAGCCGGGATATGCCCTTTTGAATATTTATCTGGAAGAGGATTATGGCGAAGTATTTTCCAGAATCGTAAACAGCAGAAATATTAGTTTTACGAAAGAGTATCTGGAAAGATACCATGGATGCCCATACGTGGTTGGTGTCGATATTTTTCCATTGGATTTTATTCCGAGAGATCCGCAGGAAGATGCGCTGCGCCAGGAATTGTACCGGTATGTGCTTTCCGTCAAAAGAATAGCAGTAGACAGGGCCGGATGTCTGGATGAGGAATTAAATGATATGCTGGATCAGACCGAAGAACTGTGCAGCGTGAAAATCAGCCGGGATAAAACAGTCATCAGGCAGCTGATTATCCTGCTGGACAGGCTCAGCTCCTTATACTGCAGAGAGGAAAGCGACGAGGTTGCAATCCTGCACAGTAATGTCAATAATTTTACAAGAAGGATGAAAGTAGAATGGTTTGATGAAACGATCTGGATGCCGTTTGAAAATACCAGCATTGCTGTTCCATGCAATTATGATGAATGCCTGAAGGCGATTTATGGTCCGTCTTATATGACGCCGGTTCAGTTTAAGGCGCATGATTATCCATTTTACAGGAAACAGGATGAAATTTTAGAAGCGCTGATGAAAGAAACAAAGTAATATTTTAAGGCTGAAAAATACATGTATTGCCTGGGATATAAAAAGCTGTTAAGATATATGGCCTTGTTAATATTGAAGATGGAGTGAATAAAAATGTTGGAGTTTAAAGAAGAGTTTTTTAAAGAAGAAACCAGATGTGATTTTGTCATCTGTGAAAAAATGAAGCGTGCATGGGCAGCTGAAATGGAAGTCTTATCAGAGGTCATTCGTGTCTGCAAAAAATATAAGATCCCATATTTTGCAGACTGGGGAACGCTTTTAGGGGCAGTCAGGCACAAAGGATACGTGCCGTGGGATGACGATCTGGATATTGCGCTGCGCAGAAAAGATTTTTTCAAGCTGATGGAAATGCTGCCGGGCGAGCTGCCGGAGTCATATCATATAAGCAGCTTTTTTATGCCGGGCGAGCACAACCAGCCGCTCAGCTGCGTGATGAACAGCAGAGAGATTAATACCCAGCCAGAATTTTTAGAGAAGTTTCACGGATGTCCTTATATCGTAGGCGTAGATATCGCAGTGCTTGACTATATACCGCGTGACGAGGAGCTTGTGACGGCGCAGAGAACCCTGTACAGTGCAGTATATGATGCGGCAAAAAGGTTCCCGGTTTTGGAAAAAAGCGGTGAGCTGGACATATACCTGCCTCAGATAGAAGAACTATGCGGCGTGACATTTGACAGAAATAAGCCGCTGCGCAGGCAGCTCTGGATGCTGGGAGAGCAGATCTGCGGCATGTACAATGAGCAGGAAAGCGATTACCTGACATGGTTTCCGAGAACTGTCTGCCATGATAAAAAATTTCGCTTAAAAAAAGAATGGTACAGCAGCTCTATTGAAATGCCGTTTGAAAACATTACAGTTTCCGTTCCGCAGAATTATCACGATGTGCTTACGATGATGTATGGAAATTATGAGGTTTATCAAAAAGGGTGGAGAGCACATGGATATCCGTTTTACGCAGCGCAGGATAAGCTGCTGAACGAGATTTTATAATACTTAAAGGAGGGGAGATATCCATGAGATACTTTATATTAGCACCAGAAAATCTTATAAGCGGAGGCCCGGAGCTGGCACATCAGATGTGCTGTGAGCTGTCGGAAAATGGCTGTACAGCCTTTATGTATTATATTTCTGACGGACATAGGGAGCCTGTGGATATCCCTGCTCCAAAGCCGTATCTGGGGTATCAGACTGCACACGAGACAAAGATCGAAAATGTGGAGCAGCCGGATACAGTTGTGATCTTTAATGAGGGATCTACTACATATATCCCCGCGGTCAGCTGCGGCAGAAAAATATTATGGTGGATGAGCGTAGATAATTATAAGGCAGCTACGCAGCAGTCGGATTTAGACATTATCCGGGAGCAGATCTGCCTTCACCTCGTACAGTCCCAGTATGCGTATGAATATGTGAAAAATGAGGTCGGCATATCCGAAGAAAATATTTTGTTTGTGGCAGATTACATCAATGAACAGTACGGCAGGTTTGTGCTGCCTGCAAAATACAGACAGAATATCGCATTGTACAATCCGAAAAAAGGTTATGCTGACATGGAGCCGTTAATACAGTCTGCACCATGGCTGAGATGGATTCCGCTGATCAACCTAAATACAGAACAGATCGTTGTGCTGATGCAGAGTGCAAAGGTCTATGTGGATTTCGGCGGGCATCCGGGAAAAGACCGGATACCCAGAGAAGCCGCGGCCAGTGGATGCTGTGTCGTGACAAATAAAAAAGGGAGCGCTGCAAATGATGTGGATGTGCCGATACCGGAAAAATATAAATTTGCAGATGTGCCGAGCCAGTATGAGGAAATTGAAGCACTGCTAGCGGATATTTGTAAAGAGTTTGAAAGGCACAGCGCGGAGTTTGACTATTATCGGAAGGTGATTGGAGAGGAGCGGGGAGTGTTTGCGGAATGTGTGAGGAAGTTTGTTGGGGTGGTGGAAAATATGATATAGTATTAATGGTGGTTAGTATGTTCAAAAGGTTGTCAGATGTAAATAAAAATGCATTTGACTGGATAATAAGAAATATGATTTTAGAAAGGAAGAATTATGACGATTGAAAGTAAAGGTATATATAGATTTTCGTCATCATACATAACATTTCAGAAATGTATAAATCTATCTAAAGTGATAGAGGATGGGGAACCATTGAAAGGCAATATATGTAAAAGCCTAGAGCGTGTTTGAAAAATCATTCCCGCGATCTGCACTCCCCACTTAGCGGAG
>CAJUHV010000007.1:70660-93200 GCA_910586445.1 uncultured Eubacterium sp. | reverse complement strand
TCCGCTAAGTGGGGAGTGCAGATCGCGGGAATGATTTTTCAAACACGCTCTAGAAGAGATTGTCAATGATTTTGACTTGACTTATGATGGCGCTTGTAAATACGTTACAATGTTCTATCCTGACAACTAGACCTTCGGCAGCGTTATTCAAGCGTATCCATTTGGGCATATAAAAACAGCGTGACCAATACACGCTGTTTTTATTATTCATGACAATTAAGTTCGCGCAGCGTGCTTTTGCATTCTATTGTTACCCGCCTTCTTCTGCTGTCGTTGACCAGATATATACATTTCATCTTCATCATGCTCTATAGGTACATCTCACAGAAAGCATTTTTCAAACACGTCCCGCCCATGCAGGTAAATAATTTCTAATACCTTATAACCTCATCTGTATACTTACGCCCCATATCGTGGCGGATTTTCCTGTCTGATGCAGATTCAAATATAATAGAAAAGTCATAATCTTCTGGATACAGCCTGTCAGCAGCTACATGCAGCTTTACCCTCTTATGATTGATCCATATTTTCTTGTCCGACAGCTGAATCCGCAATACTCCCTTTTCATTCACCGGCTCGCATACAATGCCGATCTTATGGTCTGGATAGACCATCACGCTGTCTCCCCGTTTGAATTTTTCACTAAGGTTTCCTGTTTTCTTTATATTTTTCTGCTTTATAATCTTATGTGCAGCCTGATCTGAGGCATGATGCGGCTGATTTTCCATTCCCTTTTTTCTATCTGAGGACGCTGTCTCGTATTGGAAACGGCTCCCTGACAGTGCCTTTTTTCCATAAGCTGCGCGTATCGCTGTCTGCAGCATATGCCCCGGCATTCCCAGTCGGTCTGCAATATAAAATGCGCAGCTCTCACCGGCTTCTCCGATTACCATCTGATACGTGGGGCTCAGCGTCTCTTTGTCAAACGTCATCCTAGCGTTGACGATATCCTGCTCTTTATCCGCATATTCCTTGACCTGTGGATAATGCGTTGTAACGAGAAAATTTGCACCCGATTTTTTCAGCTCTTCCAAAATCGCAATCGCAATTCCCATGCCTTCCGCAGGATCTGTCCCCGACCCCAGCTCATCCATAATGACAAAGCTGTCTCTGTTTACTTCGTGCAGCACCTTCAGCACATTTTTAATATGAGCCGAAAATGTAGACAGATTCTCTGTCAGATCCTGCCCGTCCCCGATATCGCACAGATATGAGCTGTTCATGCATATATCCGCTTCTT
The DNA here is from genome assembly GCA_910586445.1 of uncultured Eubacterium sp. Lineage (GTDB taxonomy): Bacteria > Bacillota > Clostridia > Lachnospirales > Lachnospiraceae > Eubacterium_J. The sequence goes on along the minus strand of CAJUHV010000007.1, from coordinate 91,960 downwards.
TGCATGTGACATGCAGCCCGCACTGCGCCATCATGCAGTTTAACATCACTGTTTTTATTGCAACTGTTTTTCCTCCTGTATTCGGCCCTGTAATAATGATCCCCCGCGCGCTCTCTCCCATCTCAAACTGCAGCGGTACATTGATTTCCCGATCCATCAGCGGATGCCTGGCCTCCCGCAGCACAATCCTGCGCTGTGTATTAATAAGCGGTTCTGACGCACCCAGGTCTATGCTCAGCTTGCCTTTTGAAAATATAAAGTCCAGCTTTTCGATCAGAGCCAGATTCTGGTCAAATGCTTCAGAAAGCGATGCCGCCATCGCAGTCAATGCATATAAAATACGGTAAACCTCGTTTTCTTCCTCGATTCTTAAAAGCTGAAGCTGCTCGTTATACTTTGCTGCGCCCGCAGGCTCAATAAAAAATGTACTTCCGGTAGAGGACTTATCAATCACACTGCCGGATATTTTGGATCTGCAGTCTTTTTTAACCGGAACGCATACCCTTCCATTTCGAAATGTACAGTACTGGTCTGCCATGCACTCTTTCTGTGAACGCATGACCTGCTCTGCCTTCAGCTTCATCTGCTCTTCACAGCGGACGATCTGGCTGCGGATTTTTGCCAGCTCTTTGGAGGCATGGTCATCCACCTGTCCGTTTCGTATCTGCCTGGCGATTTCCTCCCTGAGCTCTTCTGCCTCATACAGATTTTCTTCATAGTATGCAAGCGGATTTTCATACATTTTGGCCCGCTGCAGGTAGCTTTTCAGACGCCGGATCAAAACCAGAATATTTTCGACCCGCTCCAGCTGATAAGGCGTCAGGCATTCTCCCTTTGCGGCTGCCAATAAAATCTCCTGTATCATCGTCACGTCCTGCAGCGGAGGCGTACCCGCCTGCTCAATCATAGCCCGGGCGTCCGTCGTATCTTTGAGCTGCTTTCGAAGCTCCCGCTCAGACAGAAAAAATGAGGTCTGGCTGATCTGTTCCTTTGCCCGCTGCGTCATAGCCAGATTCATCCAGAGAGCCTTGATTTTATCAAATTCGATTTGTTTTTCTATATTCATTTTAGCGTTCCTTCCTCTTTCTGCTTACTTTTAATTAAACATCAATCATTCTGCCGCCCTGCAGCGCAAAAAAACCATGGCTGCCTAAAGCATAAAATACCATGGTTTCCTAATATATATACATGTGCTTTTTGCACACAGCGGGGCTGTCGCAGCAAAGATTGCATATACAAGATATAGCTTTCATTCCAAATCGAATTCCGCTAGATCTTATATAGCATTCTTAGTGCGACAGCACCCTGTCCAAACAATAGAAAGCACGCTGCACGAACTTTCTATTATCATAAACGATAGAAAGCACGCTGCGCGAACTTTCTATTGTCACGAATAAAAAAGCATGGCCATACAGCCATGCTTTTAATATATATACCATAATATTAAGCAATTGTAAGGCGAAAACGTAAACGGCAGGTGCCGCCTACAAATGGGCAGACTTCTAGCCTGATGCTAAAAATCACCCCCTGCAATATTTATTTTGCAATTTTCTCCATTACAACCACAATTAACATAAAAAATCCTCCTAAAATTGATCTATCTTATTATATAGGCAGACACGGTCTGATGTCAAGATCTTTTTATACCGGTTTATTCATTGCAGCCATGTATTCATCACCCCAGTTCCACAATGCATCCAGAATAGGCTTCAGGCTGTATCCAAGCTCCGTAAGCGAATATTCTACTTTTGGCGGCACCTGCGCATATACCGTGCGGATTACAAGGCCATTCTCCTCCATATCGCGCAGCTGTGCCGTCAATACCTTCTGCGATACGCCTCCAATTGATTTTTTAAGCTCCCCAAAACGTTTTGTGCCAGGGAGCAGGTCGCGCAGAATCAATACCTTCCACTTATTTCCAATCAGGGTCAGCGTTGTCTCCACCGGACAGGCAGGCAGCTCATTTTCTGTCATTTGTGCTTTCATAAATACTTTTCCTCCGCATAATAATTTTCATTCAATAATTTTATCCTATAGTTTCATTCAATAAATTCATTCATTTCTTTCATTCATTTCATCCATCAATTTCTTTCATTCATTTCATCCATCAATTTCTTTCATTCATTTCATCCATTTATTTCGTCCATTAATTCCATTCATTTCACTCAATAATTTCATCCATTTCACTCAATAATTTCATCCATTCATTTCATCCAACAATTTCCATTTATAGCTTCTGGTTATAGTTTCCATTTCATACTTACAGCCCAATTTTACCGTATACACCAAATAAAAGCAAGTCCATTGTCACTTTATGGTGCCTATGCCGCAATTTTGTGCGTACTTCACAAGTGACAGATCAAACTGTATCATATAGACAAAAAGTACAGGAAACGGCCGTTTTAAGACTTCAGACAAAATCTAATGAATAAAAATTTAAAATCAAACGGAGGAACCGACCATGACAAATACACAAAAAGCTCTCGCACTGATCCATACTTTTGCTGACGGCAGCACCAAATTGGCAGAAAGCCTGCCTGCACCAGATTATATCCAGCATAATCTGCCATACGGCACAGGACGCGCGGCATTGATCAGCTCAGTCTCTGATCTTGCCTCTGCCCCTGTCAAAACAACCGTAAAAAATATCCGAGCATTTGAAGACGGCGATAAAGTGTTTTTACATAGAAGGGACATTCGGCGGCGCGCCGACTGCTTATTATGATTTATGGCGTGTGAAAAACGGCAGAATTGCAGGACACTGGGATATAATCGAAACAATAGCTGATCCGTCAGCATGGAAGAATCAGAACGGCAAGTTTTAAGCAGCAGGTTTTAATTATTTGCAAATAATTTTCAAATACTGGAGGCAGCATTATGTTTTGGGCCAAAGCTTACTCAGAGCAGATCTATAAATTAAAAGCGGAAATAGAGTCCGCTGATGCGATCGTAGTCGATGCAGGAGCCGGCATGTCAGCAGCAGCCGGATTTGCCTATGACGGCGAACGGTTCTACAGGCATTTTTCGGATTTCAATCTAAAATACGGCATTACTGATATGTACTCCGGCGGATTTTACCCATATGAAACGCTTGAAGAATACTGGGCGTGGTGGTCAAGGCATATACTTCTAAACCGCTATGAAGCCGGTGTCGGAAAGACGTATTCTGACTTACAAAAGCTCATAGGCAATAAAAACTATTTCATCTTAACAACAAACGTTGACCACCAGTTTCAGCTGGCAGGCTTTGATAAAAAACGCCTGTTTTACACGCAGGGCGTAAACAGTTCGTCAACCGTAAACTGCAGTTCTCCTGCCAGCCGGAAGGCCAGAGACAACGTCGGATCATATTTGTTATTTTCGATCGCATTGACTGTCTGTCTGGAAACACCGCATTTTTTCGCCAGCTCTTCCTGTGACAAGCCCAATTCTTTTCTCCTGATTCTGATTTTATTTTCCATATCAGCCGCCGAGCCTCTTTTTATAATACATAAGAGCAGCAAAATAGATAATTGCAGCTGTTTCCAACTGCACTAGAGGATTTGCCGTCATCGGCTGTGCCTTTACAAAATTTTCAGCAACATAAAAGATCTTCGATCCAACAACAGCCAGCAGCGTAAACGAACTGGCTTTCCCTACAATAATCTGGCTGCGTTCATCTCCCATCTTTAGCAGGGATATAAGCATAACCAGATCAAAAGCAGCAAATACAAAGAAAACAGCTCCTAAAAACATAGTTTCAGATATCAGCATAATTTTGTCTCCCTTCAAATATTTCATAATAGAAAAATAATATTTTAATCTATAAAGTAAAAAACTTTTTACATTTTCAATATAGAATATTCCCCTCAAAATGTCAAGAGTTTTTTACATTTTGATTCAAATGCCAAAATATACACAAAAACAGGCTGCCGTATGAAAAATAGATCCTGTTCCTATTTCTCCATACGGCAGCCTGATCTCTGCCTAAACAATTATGATCCTATCCAAAATCCATTAATAATTCCCCGCATGCCCTCAAAATAACTCTGCCTTTCACCAAACGGCCGGGCCTTGGATGCCTGACGCATTTTAAGCATGTGCTATATTTGTATGCTCCGATATTTCCCTGCTGATCGTGCACAGATCATCCACAGATAATCCATGAATATCCGCATTTCCTGTTATTCTTGCAAATGTCCTTAACTCCCCGGCGGAGCATTTCAGATAATTTTCTACCCGCTTTGCAGCAGCCTCTATATGTAATCTCTCACGCAGCTTTTCATCCTGTGCAGCCACGCCTGCTGGACACATTCCGCTGCCGCAGATCCGGTACTGCTGGCAGGCAGCTGCCACCATAGCAGCCGAAGCAACGGCCACCGCGTCTGCTCCCATAGCAATCGCTTTGGCAAAATCAGAAGATACCCTGAGTCCTCCTGTAATAATCAGGTCAATGTCTGCTCCAACGGCATCTAGATATTTTCTTGCACGATAGAGCGCATAAATCGTAGGAACGCTTGTAGAATCCCTGATTATGGCAGGCGATGCTCCCGTTGCACCGCCCCGTCCGTCTATCGTAATAAAATCGGGTCCTGCATAAACGCAGAATTCCAGATCCTTTTCAATCCGTCCGGCAGCAATCTTTATGCCGACCGGCCTGCCGTCGCTGCGCAGGTGAAGGTCGCTGACCAGATTTTTCAAATCGTCCGCACTGTTGATTCCAGGAAATCTGGATGGGCTGATCACATCTTTTCCAAGCGGCTTATTCCGTATCCGGGCTATTTCCGGCGTCACCTTGCTGCCCGGCAGATGACCTCCCATTCCCGGCTTTGTGCCCTGCCCAATCTTTATTTCTATGGCATCGGAGGTCTTCAGATTCTCATCCGTAACACTATACATGTTTGGCACATATTCAAAGATGTACTTATATGCGGCTTCTTTTTCTTCCGGCAGTATGCCGCCTTCGCCGCTGCACATCGCTGTGCCTGCTGCCGCACTTCCTTTTGACAATGCGATTTTTACCTCTTTGGAAAGCGCCCCAAAGGACATATGCGAAATATAGACCGGCATATCCAGCTCCATCGGCTTTTTCGCATGTTTTCCAATCACAGTTTTTAAAGATACCTCTGCATGTTCATCCAAAGGCATTGGGTTTAACTGTGCACCAAGCACCAGCACATCGTCCCATCCCGGCATCTTCATCTGCGTGCCCATTGCCTCAATCACAGACCTGCCTGTAACAGCCATCTCCTGTATTTCCTTCATATAACGGTAATCGCTGTCTGTCTTTTGTGTTTCCTTCGAATAGCTCAAATCCATGCCATCAGCATTGATAGAAGCCGGCTTCTTCTTAGCGCCGGAAGAACCAGCTGTATCTTCCGGCGTTCCTTCCGCCTGAAACTTCTCCGGCGGCTGTCTGCAGACAGGACACGCTGTCAGTTCGGAAAATGGCTTTCCCTCTTTTTCTTCATCATACACATATCCACATATACTGCATTTGTAAATCATTGTAAATACCTCCTTTTACGCCTCTCACGCTCTAGAGCGTGTCTTAAAAATGCTTTCCGTGAGATGTGCTTCACACTTGGTGGAGAATTTATCCCAAATTTATGAGGCATAGCGGGCTATGTTGATTAAATTTGGGATAGATTATCCGCTAAGTGGGGAGTGCAGATCGCGGGAATGATTTTTAAGACACGCTCTAGGTCTATATCAAAAAAGTTTTTTTGCCTGCTCCACTGCTGCAATAACCTGATCACACCATGCGTCAAACTCAGGATCTTCCACCTGACATTCCTCTTCATGTGACAATATATAATCAAGCGACCTGCGTACTCCCTCATAAAAGCTGACCGCCGGCGCAAATCCCGGCACTGCCCGCTTAATCTTACTATTGTCAAATATTACAGACACCGCCTTATCCCCAATAAGGCTGCCTTCCAGTCCATACTGCCTGCCGGCTGCTGCGAGAAAATCCGAAGATACGTGATATGGCTTTAATTCCGTACCTAAAGCCTCCGCGATCGTCTGATGAATCTGGTTCCACGAAAGCGACTCATCACTTGTAATCTGAAAAGCCTCGCCCACTGCATGCGGATTGCCCATCAGCCCCACAAATCCTGCTGCAAAATCCGCAGCAAAAGTTACTGTCCATAAAGAAGATCCATCCCCATGGATAATTACAGGCTTTTGATCACGCATTCTTTTGATCACCTGCCAGAACCCGTTTCTGCCATGTACTCCGACCGGAATACGCTTCTCATCATATGTATGGCTCGGCCTTACAATCGTAACCGGAAATCCATGCTCTCTGTACATCTTCATCAAATATTCTTCACATACAATCTTATCTCTGGAATACTGCCAGTACGGATTTGCCAGAGACGTCCCTTCCGTGATCAGGCAGCTTTTTGCCGGCTTATGATACGCAGACGCCGAACTGATAAACATATACTGCCTTGTCCGGTTATGAAACAGCCGAAAATCCCGCTCAACATCTTCTATGCGAAAACCGATAAATTCGCAGACCACATCAAACTGCATACCACCGGTCTTTCGTGCAGCATCCTGTTCATCATTGATATCCGCTATGATCCGTTTCGCCCCTTCTGGCAGACAGCATGCCCGTTTTCCCCTGTTTAAAATATACAGCTCCCATCCAGCCTGCGCTAAAAAGCTTACTACGGCAGAGCTGATTGTTCCTGTACCGCCGATTATTAATGCTTTCATGTTTATTTCCCTCCACTTCTGTTATTTTATTTTCAGCTGTTCTTTTTTATTTTCAACTGCCTTTTTTCTCAGACGCTCTTTTTCAACTTTCTTTTATGATTTATTTTCAGTCGTTTCATTTTCAGTCATTTCATTTTCAGTCGTTCTATTGGCGTTAAGTATATCATCAATATACCGCTGCGACAACATAAAAATACTTCTGCACCATCTTTTGTGAGGCAGATATAATACCGTTCCCTCCCCCGATGGTTTTTGCTAAACACAACTCCATTTTTCGGGTCACGAAAAACTATTATGTACGAAGCCTTGAAGATGTGCTATACTTTTTCATAATAAGGCGGAAAATATGAGGAAATCAAAACAGCAGCTGCTGTAAATCACTGCAGCAAAAAGGCTGTTGATGAACGTATGGAACGTGACAGCAGCACTATTCACATACAATACTTGAAAGGAAGTGTATATTGTGCCACCAACATTACAGCTGCAGCCGAAAATAATCACTCTGGAGCAGTACGAAGCCCTTCCAGAAAACAGACGGGTAGAAGTCTTTGACAGCATTGCCTATGATATGGCCAGCCCGTCACAGGAGCATCAGACAATCTCCATGGAACTTTCGACCTTACTAAACACTTATCTGAAAAGTAAGGATGGATCATGCCGCGTATTCCATGCTCCATTTGATGTAAAATTGAATGACACTCCCCTCACCATCGTTCAGCCTGATCTTATGATTGTGTGTAATAAAGACAAGCTGGACGGAAAACGATGCAATGGCGCTCCTGATTTCATCATCGAAATTGTATCTCCAGGAAATCCTGCTGATGATTATATACGTAAGCTGTACCATTACAAAAATTATGGCGTCCGCGAATACTGGATCGTAGATCCCCGCCGCAAAACAGTAACTGTTAACTATTTTGAGAAAAACCTGCTCAATATCCAATATTCATTTGATTCCACAATAAAAGTGAATATCTACGAAGATCTGCTGATCAATTTCGCTGATATTGCTGATCTGCTGAATATATAGCAGCCCATTCTCTTGTTTTAGAATCTTTTTCGCCCAAGAAAAAGAAGACGGCGCATACTAAGGACGGCCGGCAATACCGGCAGACTAAAGGAGGAAAGGAGACTCACATATGGGAATGTTTTTAAACAGCACTGCTCCATATGCCGCTTATCATGAAATCGTATCGGATCAATATTTTGTAGACAAATCAAGCCTTATTGACTAATTGATCCCCGTCATTGGAACGCGGCACCGGTACTTTGCACAGGGTAAACGCCTTTATAATCCCAGCTCTGTCGTGCCTGCTCTTACAGATGGACAGCTGCGCACATATTGGACAAGCTCAGAGGGCCTTATGATGAAGTTTTTTACTATATCCAAAACAATATCGCGGCTGCACGCACCTCCTGATCCGCCATGCATGCAGCCATGCATCAGGCTAAAATTCCATCCTTTGAACGATATCATCCCATGCTTCATCATCGATCTCTTCCTGGCGAAACAGCAGTTTTTTATCAGCCTCCGTAATCTGCCTGATCACCCTGCACGGATTTCCTGCTGCAATCGACCAGTCCGGGATATCCCTGGTAACGACACTGCCCGCTCCGATTACTACGTTATCCCCTATATGCACGCCCGGACAAATAACCGTATTTCCTCCAATCCAGCAGTTGTCCCCGATTGTCACTTCTTTTCCGTATTCATACATAGAGTTTCTGCTGACCGGATGCACTGGATGTCCTGCAGTATAGACTGCCACGTTTGGAGCCATCTGGCAGTTGTCGCCGATTTTTACCTTTGCCACATCCAAAATCGTACAATTGTAGTTCGCAAAGAAATTCTTCCCAACCTCAATATGCGTCCCGTAATCACAGTAAAATGGAGGATTTATAAAAGCATCATTTGATTTTCCCAACAGATCCGCCACTACTTTTTTGATTCCCTCAAAATCCGACCGGTCCATAAAATTCAGCTTCTGTAGTTTTTTCCGGCACACTGCCTGCTCCTCAAAAATGCTGTCATCTGATATGTATGCCATCTGGGTATCCCTGCGTTCTCTGTTATTCATAGTATAATTCCCTTCTTTAATTATAATTAAATATTTAAAGCGTTTTGTCAAAACCTTACAATTAAATAATATAACACATATCTTGCTTTGTACACCAATATTTCTTATAATTTTATAACAATATCTTATTTTTTTAAAGGATACCGTCTGGCCAAATCTGTCCACCTGCTGCTTCACACAGATCTTTCTATTATGGAAAAAATCTTCCTTAAAATTCTCCAAAAACTTTTCTTGTACGCAGAGCGATCAAAAGCGATACGACACCCGAAAACATCACTGCCGCATATTCAAATCCGCTGCAGGCCTCAAAAAGCACTCCATAAAATGCATTTCCTAACGGCTGTGCACACATAGCCATCGTCAGGATCACGGAAATCACCTTTCCGATCAGATGCTCGGGCGTCTCCCTTTGTATAAAAGACATCATCTGCACGGTGAGAATCGTTGAAAATACCATAATAAGAAAACAGCACGCTGTTATCACGACATAGTTTATCATTCCAGATGAGACCAACATCAATGACGCACCCATTGGAAATACGCACACCGTACAGGCTATCACCAGACTGCCTGATTTTTTAATAGAAAGCTTATCTGCAAATATACCTGCGCATATGCCGCCTGCCAGCCCTCCTGCTGCCAGCATCCCCTGTGCAAAGCCGTACAGCCTGTTCGCCTGCGCTGCCTTAAGCGGAAGTACCTCCGTAATCAGATATGGCAGCGCCACCATAATCATCGCAGCCAGAAACAGGTTGATCGCACATATTACCAAAAGTGTTTTTCCAATTACCGGCTTGCCCCGGCGGATAAACTGAATGCTCTGGGCGAAATCGTTTTTTGCCGTATTCCATAAGCTTCCCTGTGCCTCCTGCTTATGAAACGGTATCTGAATAAAGACCTCCATAACTGCCGATATAAAAAAACATGCCACACAGACTAATAATACCGGCTTCAGCCCATATGCACTGTACAAAATTCCCCCGATCACAGGCCCGATCAAGGCGGAAAAAGAGCTGATTGTATTGATAATAGAATTTGCTGCCATAATATGCCCGGTATCTGTCAGTGCAGGAATGCTAGCCTGTACGGACGGCTGATATGCGCCCGCAATGCCGTATAAAAGCATAAGCGTAACCGTCAGCAGGACAATCAGATCCACTTCGTTCATCAGCAGCATAAACACCAATATAACTGCCGATGTGAAAAAATCTAATATAACCATAACATTTCTCTTATTTACCCTGTCCGCAATAATGCCGCCGACTGGTGACAGCAGGATTGCGGGAAGAAATGCACATGCCGTAACCGTTCCATAAAGCGCCGATGATCCCGTCATATTTAATAAATACAGCGGCAGAGCAAATCTTAGCGCCGCATTGCCAAACAGCGATATGATCTGTCCAATGACTACTAATGTAAAATCCTTTGTAAATAATTTTTGTTCCATTTATGAAACCTCCATTTTCTTAAAATAATCTTTGCCAAAAATCCGGTTCTGCCTATCAAAATTAAATATTAATACCAAACGTCGGTATGTATAAGTTTAAAAATTTTTCTGCCCCGTATACAAGGGCAGAAAACCTTTTATGTTTGACTTTTCGCTTTTCCATACAATTAATAACCGGCATTCTTTCTGCTTGACTGGTAAATATTTGTCAGCTCCTGCAGCCTGTTTAATATTTCATTGTCTAACAGATCAAGTCCAAAGCCTTTTAGCATCTGGTTAAATACCATAAATTTCCGATAGGATTCATCCTCCGTACTGTCAAAGATCATGGGATTCATCCATACATTGGCAGCCAGCAGTACTAATTCTGCCAGCTCCTTAGGATAATCCGTTTTGATAGAGCCGTCTTCTATCCCCTGCTCAATGATCGGCAGTACATAATTTGGTGCTACATTTTCAATCGTATCATGCAGCAGGCTGAACAGCAGCTTGGGATTACTGTGAAAATCAGGTGCTACGGTAAAGATCTCATCCTGCACCGGACGGCAGATCGATTTTTTAAAAATCTTTCTTAACTTCTCCAGACCGTTCAGCGCCATATCGTCACGTATATCTGCAAGCATTTTATTCGATTCTGCTGCCATCCTGTCTGACACTGCTTCTAATATGTCTTCTTTGGATTTAAAATGATGATAAATAGCACCTTTGCTGAGTCCGCCTAAGTGTTTTATGATATCCTGAATAGATGTATGCTCATATCCTTTCTCCATAAACAGGCGGGTAGAAACATCCAGTATTGCATTAATAGTTTCTTCTGGATGCTTATTTCTTGCCACTTTGATCCGCCTCCTTCTTTAACATACCGATGGTATGTTTTGATTCTATCATACCATCGGTCGGTTTGTCAAGATTTAAGTTTATGAACACATACCAAAATCACAGCCGCGGCAGCGATCAGGAATTCTGAAAAAATTCCCTCTACACCGTCTTATTTAAAATAATTGACATCCTGTTCTGCCCGCCTGCAGTCATATACTCAAATGCCTTAAACGCCTCATCTTTCGATGCTTCATCCTGCTGATACGTATTCACGCGCCCATGCGCATCCTTTACCTTCATCGTAAGTACTTTGGCTGGCTGGACAGGCGTTTCTACTTTCTGCTCCTGCTGCACAGCATTTTGATCCTTATTTTGATCCGTATCTTTTGTTTGATCATCCGGCACTGTTCCAAGCTCCGTACCAGTTAATTTTTCGTAAATTACCCGTGTAAACAGCTGCAGAAATTCCAGATAATCATCATAGTCAAAATATTTGTTAAACATCTGCTGCAGTGTAGAATCTGCACCAGACGTACCCATTACAGATTGTAAGCCGGCAGATGCTGCACTACCTGCATTATAGGCATTTGAACCCGCTGCAGCAGAGCTGTCCGGGATCGTCACGCCCTCCTCCAGATATTGAAGCACCTTTACCACATAATTCTGCGTTTCATTAAAAGGCGGTATACCGCCATACTTATCTACATTCCCGCTCCCTGCATTGTAGGCTGCTACTGCATAAGATAAATTTCCATTATATTTTTCCAAAAGCCGGCTGATATATTTTGCACCGCCCATAATATTCTGCTCCGGATTATATGCATCCGTAACTCCAAGCGACGCAGCCGTGCCCGGCATCAGCTGCATGATTCCCATGGCTCCGCAGTGCGAAGTAGCGTCTGCCCGGAAATTGGACTCTGCTTTTGCCATCGCCTTTAGCAGATCTTTGGAAACATTATATGTCATTGAGGCTTTTTGAAAAATCTGCTCCAGATAATCCCCATAACTTAACGACTGGTTCATATAATTCGTAAAATTGTTATTCGCAGTCCTGTCAGCCTGATCCGCCGCTGTTGTCAACAGCGTGCCGTCTATTCCTGTCAAAGCATTTACATTCATAATAATCCTTTTCCCCTATACTATCTGCCCGCCTTACTGCTCTTGGCAGCGGCCTGATTCACTCCTACTACAACCGTTCCCGGAACTGATGTTCCTGTCAGCAGCTTTCCAAATCCTTCGATCTGATCTGACAAAACATATATTTTTGCTTTTTTATGTATATGAGCAAACGCATTCGTTCCGATTTCCTCAAGATTTACTGCGTTTATTGTAACTGTCTTTAATTTTTTGCATTTGTAGAACGCCTTTGTGCCGATGCGTGATACATTCGCTCCAATCGTAATAGATTTAAGCTTTGCTGCATTTGCAAATGCACGGTTCGCGATCTGGGCCACCTGATATTCGGTTTCATCAAGCATTACTGTGCCTGGTACGGCAATTGACTTACCATCCGATGACTGTCCGGTACATACAGCTGTCCGTGTCCTGCTGTTTAAAATCTGATAGGTCAGGCCGTCCACCTCATATACGACTGCGCTGTCTTCTTCGTCTTTTTTATCATCTTGAGGATCTAGGTCGTTGTCATTTTGATTTTTATCATCCTGATTTTTGTCATCTGCATTTTCATCTTCTGTATCGTCTGATTCCTGATCGCTTTTGCTGTCGTCTTCTGAATCTGTGCTGCCTGCGTCTTTATCATCGGAATCCTGTGGATCGGCAGGGCCGGCACTATTTGGGTCTGATCCGTTACTGCCAGGCTCTTTTTGCCCGGCCTGATCCACCTCATCAGTCTGCCCTGAATCTGTACCGCTGCCCGGATCTTCCCCGTCTGGATTCTGTTCACTATCAGTGATTACTGTCACCGACGGCTGCTTTACATACCAGCAGCGCGAAGCTGATTCTACTGTAATAGAAGCCTGTGCGATCGGATATCTTCCAACCGGCATATCATTGGAAGGATCTGAACAGTAGAAAACGCCGTCCGTATAATCCGTAACCAAGACTGCATGCGGCTTACGTGCATTATAAATAACAATTCCTTCCGGGTGCTGCTCCAGCATACGGATCAGCTCGTCTTTTGAAGCCAGTGTTTTATGCGCAACCGTAATGCCGTATGTAGTAAAATCCCACTTCAATCCGGTGCCTTCCGACCATGCCTCCCTGCGTATCGACTGCTCGGTAATCTGCTGCCAGTCTTCATTTCCCATCAGCATCGCTGTCCTTCGTATCATCATCGCACTTGATGTCAGCGTACATACACGTGACTGCGATTGTTTTAAAAAAACAGCGGGATCATTTAACTGCCAAAAAGTCACAGATGCCTGTCCATCTGCTGCCAGTACTACAGATTCACACGTTACCGTCTGAAACAGCATACAAAAACAGCATGCCATACAGACACACAGCCGTGCGATACCTGACAAGCGCGGCCTGCTGTAGGACACTGCCTTTGATACGGCCTGCCCGGACTTATTTTTCTCTTTCATGTCGCCTCCTCAAACTATCATAATAAGCTATCACAAATTTTATGTACAATTTATAAATATTCTAACATGAATATGAGCCATCTTGCAAGTGCCTATTTCATGAAAAATAACCGCTCTTTTGATCTGCCTTTTCAATTTATATCTGCAGCTTATAAAAAAACAAGCTATCCAGATTCATCAAAATTATATCAAGATAAAAAAACAGTGGAAAACCTTATTCAATAAGATTTTCCACTGTCATTACTGCATTCCGGCAAGTATTTCTGTAAGCACTCCATACAAATCAGCCTCCAGCTTCATCGCATGCAGCTCTGCCAGCAATGCAGGTATATTTTTCTGCCTTTCAATCAGGCTGTACAGTTCATCCTTGAGTCCAAATTCAATTTCTGCCTGATCCAGAAATACAAAGCATCTATGCATACGGTCACGTTCTTTCTGTGCATGATCCTCCTGCCGCTTAACAAGGCTTAGACAGATTTTGATTTGTTTTCCTGCCTCCGTCTGCGGCACCGATACGGCTGTCACGCCTTTTTCCTGGTCATACTCTGTCCTGCACTCTGCGTTTTCTCCATCGATCAAAAGACAGATCTCCTGCGCAGCCTGTCTTCCAAAGCCGATAAGCTCTATGGTATAACTGCGTTTTTGAGGAATAAGCGGCAGCTGCCCCCTGGCAGGCTCTATACAAAATTCCGCACGCAGTGCATTCTCCGCTTCTGTATACGTCATCTGCGTAGTTACGCACAGGCCTTCTTCATAGCCGCATGTATCGTTGTCGTCCTCATACAGGCAAAAGCTGCCGTCTGCCCCTGCAAAGACCTTGATCCGCAGAGACGCAGGATTCTGTCCTGCCTGTACGCCGTGTATCTCATCTGTAAATGGAAGTATGCCCCCTGCTTTTGCAAGAACCGGTATGCTTGTAAGATCCCTGTACAGATCTAACAGCCTGCCGCCCTCGTACACATTTCCGGTATGGATATCGTACCAGATGCCCTCCGGCAGCCAGACAGTCACACGGGATACATTTAAGCTCTTGATCCTAGGTGATGTAATCGGCGCTACAATCATCTCGCTGCCAAAATAATACTGATTTTTAACCCGATAGGCATATTTTTCCTCTGGATGCTCGTAATACATAGGCATCACGACCGGCAGTCCTTCTTTATGGCTGCGGTAATTCATCGTATACAGATACGGCATCATGCGGTGACGTTCTCTGAGCGCCTCTCCCATTACCAGCTCTGTCTCCCTGCAGTATCTCCAAGGCTCTTTCCCATTAAATTCGCTGCTGGAGCTGTGCAGGCGCATAATTGGTGAATATATGCCAAACTGTGTCCATCTGGCAGTCATTTCGTCATTTTTATATCCCTGCATATGGCCGCCGATATCGTGGCTCCACCAGCCATAGCCCACATTTGCAGCTGTAGAGGTAAAATACGGCTGAAAATCCAGCGACTCCCACGTAATCAGGGTATCCCCCGAAAAACCGACCGGATAGCGGTGGCTCCCCGGCCCTGCATATCTGGAAAATGTAAGCGGGCGTTTTCCTATTCTCCGGTTGTCAAGAAAATGGTAATGGTTCAGTATCCAGAGAGGGTCAAGCCCTTCTACGCGGCTGTTGCTCCCCTGCTGCCAGTCAATCCACCAAAAATCCACACCCTCTTCTTCCTTTGGATGATGCAGGTACTTAAAATAAGCCTCCAAATAATGCTCATCTGACAAATCACACACTACCGGATCTTCCTTCTCGGTATCTACGTGCATCGCCTGAGCCATTGTTTCATACATCTCTTCATAAGCCTGTACGCCGTCTGCCGGATGTACATTGAGCGTTGTCCGCATGCCCCTGTCATGGAGCCATTTTAAAAACCGGGCCGGATCTGGAAAAAGTTCCCGGTTCCACGTATAGCCCGTCCAGCCGCTGCCATACTTAGGGTCGATATCTACCAGGTGCCAGTCCATATCAATGACTGCTACCGTAAATGGGATCTTATCCCGGTCAAACCGCTCCATCAGCTCCATATAGCTTTGTTCGGAATATTTATAATAGCGGCTCCACCAGTTGCCGAGCGCATATCTTGGCAGCAGCGGCGTACTGCCGCATAAATAATAAAAATCGCGCAGCGCTTCTTTATAATCGTGCCCATATCCAAAGAAATACAGATCCTTAACGCCTTTTTTGCGAGGTTCAATCCAGCCATTTTCCAGCAGAATCAAAGACCTGCTGTCATCAATAACAGAAAATCCAAAACAAGATACGACTCCGCCATCCAGCGCAACCGCTCCATCTGCCAGATCGAGCGTCCTTGCCGTTCCGCCAAGGTCGTGCACCTTATCCCCATAGTGCCAGATGCTGTCATAAGCACTGATATTCCCAATCACCTGTATGCTCAGCCCATGGCTGGAAAACTCTTGTCTGTTATAGATCAAATGAATGCGCGATGTCCGTATGTCAATGACATCCTCTTTCTCCACAACCCGGTATTCCGTCTTCGCAAAATCCCTGTAAAATGCCATCTGTGTCGCCCGGTCTTCAAAGATCCCATCCTCGCTGTATTCCAGACGGACAAGCCCTTCTGTCAGCATAGTAATCCTATATTTTTCTCCGGCTGCCATATTGGCAGCCAGAGCAAGGGGACGAGTCTTTACCTGATAAATTTCCTGCATATTTTGTCTCCTTAAAACTAAACCTTAATTTTGTTGTATCTATCCTTTTACAGCAGACGAAGCAATTCCTGCAATAAACTGTTTCTGGAAGAACAGGTAGATCAGCAGTACCGGCAGGATGGAGATTGCAGTCGCCGCAAATAATGCGCCATAATCGGTCGAATACTGTCCGTTGAACATTTTAAGGCCAACTGCCAGAAGCTGTTTATCCTGATCGTTAATAACCAGATACGGCCACAAGAAATCTTCCCATGTCCATAAAAACTGAAAAATTGCAATACTTGAAATTCCGTTTTTTGCCATCGGCAGAATAATGCGGTGAAAGATATAAAATTCATTTGCACCGTCTATCCTCGCTGCTTCTAAGATTTCATCCGGCAGCGAGGCAATATGCTGCTTCATCATAAAGATTCCAAATCCGCTGAACATGGCAGGAATAATCAGCGCCTTATAGCTGTTCATCCAGCCAAATGTCTGTACCATGGAATATTTTGGAATAATCGTTACACACCATGGAATCATCATCGTAGACAGCACAATGCTGAATAAGAAGTTTCTTCCCTTAAACTTATATTTGCTCAGGACAAATCCGCAGATCGTACTTGTATAAATGACCAAAACCGTTACCACAACCGTAATCAAAAGGCTGTTTGCAAAAAATCTCATAAAATTGAAATGCGCATTCATGCTCTCATAGTTTGATAAAATAAACTCCTGAGGCAGGAAGGTCTGCTTCAACGCCATGATTTCCTTATTCTGCTTAAATGATGACGCCAGCATCCAGACAAAAGGATATACCGTAACAACCCCCAGAATCAGGAGGATGCCATTTAATACTATGCTGCTTATCTTTTTTCTCATACAAACGCCCTCCTATTCTTCATTGCCGGACACCTTAAAGGACAGCCAGGTAAAGCCGGCTGTAATCACAAACAATACAAATGACAGTGCAGAGGCATAGCCGAAATTATATTTTACAAACGCTTCATCGTAGATAATATAAGATGCCAGATAAGTCGCCGTACCCGGCCCTCCTTCTGTCATGATCAGTATCTGCACATACGCCTGAATATAAGAAATGATCGATGTGATCACTACAAACAATGTCATCGGTTTTAAAAGAGGAAATGTAATATAGCAGAATGTCTGCCATGCATTGGCACCGTCTACCTTTGCAGCCTCCAGTGAATCCTGCGGAAGTGAATAAAGCCCTGCCATAAACATTACGACCGCATATCCGAAGTCTTTCCAGATCGTCATAATCATAACTGCGATAAGCGCTGTCTTTGGATTCATCAGCCAGTTAATATCCAGCCCAAAGATCTGGTTAATCGTGCCGATCTGCGGATTGTACATAAACTTCCATACAAATGCAACCGCCACCATAGGCGTGACAACAGGCATATAATACACTGCCCGAAAAAAGCTCTTATATTTTACCAAAGAAGAATAGATCGCATAAGCAATTCCCAGTCCCAGGCCGACGCGGAAAACAATAACGACTACTGAAAAAATCAGTGTATTCAGCATGGATTTGCCAAATAATGCGCTCGTAAACACTTCCTTATAATTATCAATGCCCAAAAAACGATACGTTCCGCTCAGCGGATTCCATTCGTGAAAGCTTCCTGCAAATGCGATGCCGATCGGCACGATTAAAAATACAGTAAAAAACAATATCATGCAGATGACTACGATATTACGCAGTATAATCTCGCTCTTGCTCTGCAGGGGACTTGACTTTTTAAACATAGGCTCTTCCTCCCTCTTGTTCCATAATCAGAAATCTTAACAGCGTCCCGGCTGCTTTCATGCCATGCCGGCAGCCGGACGCTGGTTATCAGCCAAAAGCTCTGTATGATCCTTTATTTTGCGAATTCATATAGATTTTCTACTGATTTAAATGTGCTGCTCTTCATATCCCTGATAATATCCTGCTGTGCTGCTTCAAGCGCCGTATCGATATCCACGCCATTAAAAAAGATATCCTGTCCTGCCTTTTTCAGTGAAGTTTCTACTGTAGAAGGCATCGGGCCCGGCCAGATATAGTGGTCAATATGCTCGGATAATATTGCAAGGGAAGGATTTTCCATTATTTTTTCATTGTCAGCCAGTGATTTCTTAGCCGGGAAAGTGCTCATTGCCAGATTAAATGCGATCTGCGCATCGTCGCTTGCCAGGAAATATTTTACAAAATCCTGTGCAACTGCCTGCTGGTCTGCCGGTGCATTTTTATTTATGCCAAACGTAGACTCGCCGTTGTAGCGGTTGTAAGCATATGGCTCGCCGTCAAAGGTAGGGATCTCGAATACTCCAAAATCAATATCGCTCCATGTCGTATTCATTGTGTTGTAAAAATGTCCCCACTGTATAACCATTGCAGACTGGCCCTGTCCAAAGCTGTCAGAACCTTTTTCTCCAAAGTCCTTAGAGCCTACGCCGTCTACCTCATACATGTCTACAAGCATCTGCATAACCTGCTTCATAGCGTCTGAATTTACATTCGGCGTCACGCCGTCTTCTAAAAACAGATTCTCGCCAAGCTGATAGTTTAAGCCGAGCAGATAGTTCTGATGAAAATCATCGTTAAAGTTAAGTCCTGCCTGAATCAGCGTATCGCCTTCTTTGATCGTCAGCTTCTTTGCTACTTCACGCATCTCGTCCCATGTCTTTGGAATATCAGCGTCTGTCAGTCCTGCCGTCTCCCACATAGCCTTGTTGTAGTATACCGCTCCCGTCATCATGCCGTAATCAATATAGTATACCTTGTCATCAATGACATGCGCTGCTACGCCGGTAAAGTCTGCCTCTAAGTCTGCCAACGGAATATCCAGCGGTGCCAGATAATTGATCAGGTTTTCATGGTAGCTGTTATGTACATTAAAAAGTGCCGGACCGTTTGCGCCGTCCAGTGCCAGAGGAAGTTTCGTCCAATAGTCTTCCCATGGATTGTTTACCAGCTTAATCGTTACGTTTGGGTGCATGGCTGTGTATCCGTCTATAATCTGCTGAAACAGATCATCACTGCCCCACTCCCACAATTCTATGGTAATATCTTTGCCTTCATTGATCTCTGCACCCGGATCGTATTTAACCGTATCTCCAAAAGGTTCCTTCGGGGCATCCGCCTGTGCATCGCTGCCTTCAGAATTACCCTCCCCCGTGCCAGAATTACCGTCGTCTTTTCCTCCGCATCCGGTCAATGCCGTAACCATCATTGCTGCCGCCATAAAAGCTGCAATCACTTTTTTCTTCATATTAAGCCTCTCCTTTATCAATCATTTTCCATTCCTTAGGTTTAGCGCTAAATCTATAATAAAAATAACATCAATTCGTAGAATCGTCAATATGTTTTTATATATTCAGCAAAATACACATTTTAATATGCTAATTTTTGTGCATTATTTATATTGTTGTGATTATAATTGATTTTTAACAGCCATTCATATATAATAATATAGATATCAAATGTTAAAACATGCTTTTCTTTGAGTTCTGCTTAGATTATGCTTATTTATATAAATATCCAGCTATAATTTTGGCATATAAACATATAGGTTTATAAACTCATTTGCAGGTTTTATTCCACATTTTAAACCTTATAAAAGGTTTATATAAACTTAATGTAAAGTAAGAAACTGCCTTATCAGCAAAAGGATGTGAGAAAGATGACGTTAAAAGACATCGCTGACAAAGCCGGCGTCAGCATGATGACCGTATCAAATGTGATCAACGGAAAAAACAGCCGGGTATCCGTCAAAACCATCGAGAAAGTAAATGCTATCATTGAAGAATGCGGCTATGTGCCAAATCTAAGCGCCAGAAGCCTGACAAACAAAACCTCTAACATCATAGGAATTATTTTATCTATCAATGATGAGTATGAGAACTTTTTAGAAAATCCATATATCAGTACAATGGTCGGTACAATCGAACGTGAGCTGCGCTGCAATGGCTATTATACTATGGTGCGCTCGATTGCACACGAAAGCGATATTACGCAGCTGCTGAAAAACTGGAACGTAGACGGCATAATCTTTTTGTATCCTGATTTCCAGAAATATATGAAGAAATTTCTGGAGACGGCCTCCACTCCGGTTGCCATTTTCGACAGCGGCATAGACTACCCCGGACTGATCAACATCTGCTCAGACGACTGCAAGGGACTGTACCTTTCTACCAAATATATGATCAACCACGGGCATACGCATATTGCATTTGTAGCCGATTACGAAGGCAACCACGTACTGATTGAGCGTCTGAAGGGCTACCGGCAGGCTCTGGAAGAAAGCCTGATTCCATTTCGTCCCGAATATGTCCTGCCATACATTCCATCTTATGAAGGCGGACTTGCAGCAGGAAAAAAAATTGCCTCCATGCGCAGCATTACCGCCGCGGTAACTACCGCAGACATATGCGCAATCGGCATTATGGAAGGTGCGAGACTGGGCGGGCTGCGCGTGCCTGCCGATTTATCCGTAATCGGATACGATGATCTGACCCTGTGCCAATATACGTCTCCTAAGCTGACCTCGATCTCGCAGGATATCTCAAAAAAGGCTCTGCTGGCTACAAGGACTCTGCTTGAGAAAATAAACACCGGAAAAATCGAAGGGGATTATCATATTACGATGGATGTGGATATTGTAGAAAGACAGTCTGTGATTTCGCTATTCTGACAAAAAATATATTTAGATTATATTTTTATCAGAGAGAATATATTCAGCATATGCAGTACTATTTTTATTTCTAACGGATTATAAATTCTTGTAAGTAATTCTTGTAAAGCAAAATTGAGTGCGGCTGCTTGTGCCCGCACTCAATCTATGATTCATGGCAATAGAAAGTTCGCGCAGCGTGCTTTCTATCGTTTTTAAATTTTATTCCCCCAGGATATTTCACTTAAAATACCCTGCAGCTCATCGCTCGCCAGACCGTAATTACGCATTATAGTCTGGCGCGCAGTCTCACGCTGCACACCTGCTTCAATCAGCATTTTGTAAGAAATTATAATATCATCCTTCTTTACCTGCTGTGT
>CAJUHV010000007.1:0-70560 GCA_910586445.1 uncultured Eubacterium sp. | reverse complement strand
CACCTGCTGTGTCACCTGCTGTGTCACCTGCTGTGTCACCTGCTGTGTCACCTGCTGTGTCACCTGCCGTGTCACCTGCTGTGTCACCTGCCGTGTTGCCTGCTCAACTGCCTGTTCGACTGCCTGTTCGACTGCCTGCTGTGTCCTTATGCTTACCTCCGCTTCAATCTGCCTTGCCATAAGCTCTTCCCTGCTGATCTGCTCAAACAATGTATCATACACCCCCCTCTGATTCGAAACAAAATCTGATATCTCATACCCGTGCCTGTATCTGGAAAGCGCATTCCTTACGGCTGTGTTCAGCGAGCCGTGGCGCTTCTTTTCTGCCTTTATGAAGCTGATCATTTCAAAGTATTCGGCGAGGACGCCTTCCGCGCTGCCTGCCGTCAGCACCGGGACGCTTAAATCCAGCCAGCTGTCCGTGTTCGGCCTTACGGACGGGCAGTCCAGGAATGCATCCGCCAGCCTCATGACAGGGCTGCACGGCCCGGCCCCGGTATATACCACGTAGAACTCCGGCCTTGGAATCTTCACCAGTGCAGACGCATAAAGCGCGGAGGAAAATTCACTCCTCGCAAGCAGCCGCTTATATTCCTCAGCCGTGTACAGGAACATGCGCACCGGCATGTTCTGGTTTAATGTTGACTGGTGCTCCATCAGCACAATCATCCGGTTGTGCACCGTAAAACAGACATCATTATAGATGTCTATGTTCATCACATTGTCGAGCTCTATGTTCTCGAAATCCGAATCCTCAACGCTGCTGTCCTCGCTGTGCAGGGTCAGGTACAGCGCCTTCCGGTATCTGGGCTCCTTAAAGAGCCTCTTGAAGAAGCTGTCCTGGTACCGGACATTTTCTGAAGGCCCTGCTGCATTTTCCATGTCGCCTTTGTTGGAATAAATTATTTTATTCTGCAAAACACCGCTCCCTTCCCTTCCTGCCGGAATTTTTATTAATTGTAGCATATCATGTAAGTGCTGTCTATTCCAACTTAAAATCTGCCTGCTTTTTACTCAGCTCCCCGCAGCCACTCTACTACAGCGGTGTTTTTTATCTGCCCTTGAATAGCTGATCCCTGCCCCTAAAATCCTGCCTGTATATTTTTGCATTTCTGTATTATGAGCGAATTCCAAAATCTCTTCCATTGTATGTGTATCCTCCGTAAGTGTCGCTTCAAGCATACGCTCTAACTCTGCTGCAAGGCGGTACACATATCCCAGTGATTCCTCTTTTCTCAGCATAAGCACAAATTGATCCATTAATTCCATATTGGGGATCAGCACTTTTCCATCATAACAGCTTAAAAATCCATAGATGACCATTGCAGAAAATATTTCATCTTTTGTTTTCAGCTCCTGCGTCAAGCACAAAAATAAACTGCGCCGTATCATCCTGTGCAAAAATATTCTGCAGGACATCTACCGCGCTTTCATCTCCGTACAGCTCTGCCTGCGGATACTCATTTTTTAGGTCCCTGACCAGACGCCTTTCAATCCTGCTGATGTAATCGTGATACGTACTGCACTGCCCTCCTAGAGCGTGTCTTAAAAATCATTCCCGCGATCTGCACTCCCCACTTTGCGGAGAATCTATCCCAAATTTAATCAACATAGCCCGCTATGCCTCATAAATTTGGGATAAATTCTCCACTAAGTGTGAAGCACAGCTCACAGAAAGCATTTTTAAGACACGCTCTAGCTCATTCATAGAAATCTGAATGACTGAATACTGATTCAGATGCTTTTCGTATTCTTCTGAAGCAGATATTTTAAGTGTTCCAAATAGATCCTGCGCCTGCCGGCCTGCTTCGCTTTTATACAAAGTATATGCTGATTTATTATTTAAATAAACGCCCATGCCTGCTCCTTTTTAGAATTTACAGAGTCTGAATCTTGTATATCTGTCTTTTAAAAAACAGTGTATGCATAACACTTATATAAGTAATGCATACACTGCCTGCTGCCCTGCGGAAATTTTTATTATATTTAAATTAAACAATATCCATTGAATACTATCTATAACATCACGCTCGTTTACAGTTTTTGTATTATATTATACAAATCTATTGAAGCCGATCTTGCAATACAATGTATAACAGCTGCTCAAAAAGCCACAATCCGATATTAAATAATTCTTTAATTATAAATATTTTTCTATTTCTGATACGACATACTGCACCGCTTCTTCTAACGGCATCTGACTGGTATCCACGGTAATCTGTGGATTTGCCGGTGCTTCGTATGGAGCAGAAATACCGGTAAAATTTGGAATCCTGCCTTCCCTTGCCTTTTTATACAATCCCTTGACATCACGCTTCTCGCATTCTGCAAGCGGCGTGCTGACATAGATCTCTATAAAATTACCGGCTCCGATAATATCCTTCGCATTCTCACGGTCGCTGCGGTAAGGCGAGATAAACGACGTCATGACAATAAGCCCTGCATCATTCATCAATTTTGCCACTTCAGCAATCCTGCGGATATTCTCAATACGGTCTTCTTCTTCAAAGCCCAGATTTTTGTTTAATCCCATACGGATATTGTCGCCGTCAAGCAGCATTGTATAACGTCCCTCGACATTTAATGCCTTTTCGACCCCGTTTGCCAGCGCTGACTTTCCTGCGCCTGACAGTCCGGTAAACCAGAGCGTAACCGGCTTCTGATTCATTCTGGCCGAACGTACTTCGCGTGTAATATCCAATTCCTGCCAGGTCAGGTTTTCCGACCTGCGCAGCGGGTGCTCGATCACGCCGCAGGCAGAAGTCATATTGGATACACGGTCTATTAAGATAAAGCAGCCCAGTCCCCGGTGCGCCTCAAAGGTATCGTATACAATATCCGCAGCCGTCACGATATCGCACTCTGCCAGTTCATTTTTATATAACTTCGAGGCAGCAATCTGCTCGCCTGTATTGACATCCAGCTTATATTTGAGATTCATGACCATGGCAGAAATCATCTTTGTACCGACCTTGATCATAAAATTCTTCCCCTGCACTAAAGGCACGTCATCCATCCAGAGAATCGTAGCCGTAAACATATTGCCGATCTGTAAGCCGACATCTTTTGTAAGCACACAGCCTCTGGATACATCCACTTCGCGGTCCAGCTGTATCGTCACCGGTGCACCTTTTTCTGCCCGGTCAGCCTCTTTGTCGCATAATAAAATAGATGTCACCTTTGCCTGTTCCCCGCTTGGGAGTACCTTGATCTCATCGCCTGCACATACACTGCCGGTTTCAATCCTGCCCTGGAATCCGCGGAATGCATAGTTCGGACGGCATACGCGCTGCACAGGCATGACAAATCCCTTCTCTTCCGCACCGAGGTCAATATCTACTGTCTCCAGATAAGAAAGCAGTGTACCGCCCTCGTACCAAGGCATATTTTCTGTTCCAAATGTTACATTGTCCCCTTCTGTAGCAGAAACCGGAATGATCTCCACATGGAACAAATCTAAGTCAACCGCCAGCTTGCGGATATCTTTTTTAATTTTACGGAATGTCTGGTGGTCATAGCGCACAAGATCCATTTTATTGACAGCAAAGACAAAGTAACGGATTCCCATCAGCGCACAGATTCTGGCATGGCGTCTTGTCTGCACCAAAATGCCTTGTGAAGCATCTACTAATATAACTGCCAGATCGGCAAAGGAAGCACCGACTGCCATATTACGTGTATACTCTTCATGTCCCGGCGTGTCTGCCACAATAAAACTGCGGTGCTCTGTCGTAAAATAACGATATGCTACGTCAATCGTAATGCCCTGCTCCCGCTCCGCCATCAGTCCATCCAAAAGCAGTGAATAGTCGATCGCACCTTCCCTGCTGCCTACCTTGCTGTCCAGCTCCAGCGCCTGCTCCTGATCTGCAAACAGCAGCTTTGCATCATAGAGCATATGTCCGATCAGGGTTGATTTTCCATCATCCACGCTTCCGCAGGTAATAAATTTCAATAAGCCTTTCATTTTAGAAATATCCCTCCCTCTTACGTCTTTCCATGCTGCCCGAACCGCTGTCTTTATCGATCACACGGCTTGTCCGCTCCGAGCTTACAGCGCCTAATGTCTCTGCTACAATCGTTTCCAGCGTATCCGCCTGTGACTCTACGCCTCCTGTCAACGGATAGCATCCAAGCGTACGGAACCGGACACTCTTGTGCACGACTTCCTCGCCCGGCAGAATCGGCATCCTGTCATCATCTACCATAAGAATCGTTCCATCCCTATAGACTACAGGTCGTTCTTTTGCAAAATATAACGGTACAATGTCGATGTTTTCACGTGCAATATACTGCCAGATATCTTTTTCTGTCCAGTTAGAAATAGGGAATACACGCATGCTCTCGCCGGCATGAATCTGTGTATTATAAAGCTCCCACATCTCCGGCCTCTGGTTTTTTGGGTCCCATGCCTGCTCGCTGTTTCGGAATGAAAAAATCCGTTCCTTTGCCCTGGACTTTTCCTCGTCCCGCCTGCCGCCTCCAAATGCGGCCGTAAAACCATATTTTGTCAGCGCCTGCTTTAGAGCCTGTGTCTTCATAATATCTGTGTACGCAGAACCGTGGTCAAACGGATTGATGCCCTGCCTGATTCCGTCCTCGTTCGTATACACAAGCATTTCGATTCCCTTTTCTTTTGCTGTACGGTCACGAAACTCTATCATCTCTCGGAATTTCCAAGTCGTATCGATGTGCAGGAATGGAAATGGCGGCTTCTCAGGATAAAACGCTTTTAAGGCAAGATGCAGCATAACAGAGCTGTCCTTGCCTATCGAATAAAGCATAACCGGCTTCTCACATTCAGCCGCAACCTCCCGCATAATATAAATCGCCTCTGATTCCAACGCATCTAAATGTCCGTTTTCGCTATTGTACTCCGGCATATCTGATCTCCTTTCCGCTTTTATGCGATTTTTTTCTTGTCATATATTTGTTCAGTCTTCTTTCAGCCTAAATCTATAGTGATTTATACCTTATTTAAAGGCATAAATATAACTTTGCTCATTATATCGTATGAACATACACTTATCAAGCATAAAAACGATTAAAATTCAATTAAAAGCGTTTCTTTTGAAACAATTTCGTATTCTGGCAGGCAGGAATGATTTTCAGACATGTCCAGAATTACATTCTTGCTGCCCACTACTTTTTCGCAAAGAATCGTTTTTCCCATTTTTGAAGGCCCTGCTAAAGAAGTACTTTTTATTGATTTTAATCCTAAAACATTCTCTAGATTCTTTATATTTTTGTTTGAAATCCACCCCCACGTATGGCATAATAAAAACACTTAGAAAAAGCAGACAGCCGCCGCAACGGCGTATGCCGCCCGGCCATGCAATATAACTTTAACCTCAAGAAAGGACACACTGCCATGCCTACAAAAGTCTCAGTCATCGTGCCAATATACAATGCACAAAAAACTTTAGCCGCCTGTCTTGGAAACCTCGTACATCAGACGCTGCCGCAGATCGAGCTGATTTTAGTCAATGATGCCTCTACCGACCAGAGCCTGCAGATCATGCTTGACTGTGAGCGCGCTTTTCCTGATAAAGTCATCCTGGTCAATCTGGATCAGAATATGGGCCCGGGCGGTGCGAGAAACGCAGGACTTAGTTATGCAAGCGGAGAATATATCGGTTTTGTAGACAGCGATGATATACCAGATATCCATATGTATGAGAAATTGTATACACTGGCTGTCTCAGGCGGATATGATATGGCTGACGGTGCTTATTATAATGAAAGCACAGATACGCTTATGCTCCAGACCGCAGACACCTGCCGCGGCCGGCTGAATGCCAAGAAGCGTTCCGAGCTGATCGCCGGGGGCGGATATCTATGGAGCCGGATTGTCCGCAGGGAATTATTTGAAAATATTTCATTTCGGGAACATACTATTTTAGAAGATATGGAAACGCTTATGATTTTATTTATGCGCACCAAGCGTCTTGGCACGACAAGGGAACTTGTATATAAGTACAATGCCTCAGACACCTCCGCTTCAAAGCCTTCCGATCCGGCCTATTACCACAGGGCAGTCACAGATGCCATGCGCTCTGTCGCAAATGCCATGCTGCCGATGGAGGACTACGCAGGCGTACAGACTGCCGTGGAATATTCGATCCTGCATTTATACCAGTGCGGAATTATAAACGCATTGCACCCGGACAATGCATTAGATCCTGTCACAAAAGGCGCTTATCTGAATGAGCTTAGAAAGCTGCGCTTTGATTATGTGAAGCTGCCTTATGAGCAGAACCCATATACTGACAAGAAATTTTCAAAAGATGATCTGCGGATTATGCAAAAAGCCGATCAAAATGACATACTGTAATTTTCTATAATATGATTATAAAGCGTCCGCACCGCAGGTGCCATAAATTCCGGGTGCAGCGCTGCAATTCCTATAATGCGGCATGCCTCTGGATACACCGGATAGCAGTCCACCTCATAAGGAATGTCCCGCATGACTAATTCCGGCATAAGGCAGATACCGAACCCTTTTTCAACGAGCGCGATCGTAGACAGGTCATCGACTACATGGTAATTTGACTGAATGCGCAGTGAGTTTTCTTTTAAAAAATTCTGAATGTCAGCATCCGTGCCTTCCCGCTGCGTAACAAACTGGTGTGCCCGCATTTCTTCGATATCCATATACGGCCTGGATGAATCCCTGCGGGTTCCTTTAGGCAGCACACACAAAAGCGGGTCTTTATACAGCGGCTCAATCGGAATATCCTTTGCACTGGATACTGATAAAAATCCAAGATCTGCCACGCCGTTTTTTATCCAGTAATATACGTCATCGTAGGTGCCTTGAAATACTTCAACTGTCACCTCGGCGTACAGCTTCTGGAATGAACGCAGGACATCAGGGAGCCAGTTCGTGCATACACTGGAAAATACACCGATCTTTACTTTTCCCTGCTTTAAGCCGTTTAGTTCTGCGATCGCCTGCTTTAAGCTCTCATCGCTGTTTAGCACTGCATTGACATACGGGAGCAGATGCTCCCCATAATTGGTCAGCGCAATGCCGGATTTACTGCGTGTCATCACGGTAAATCCAAGCTCGTTTTCCATAGATGATATTGTATGGCTGATCGCAGAAGGCGTCAGGCCTAAAATATCGGCAGCTTTATGAAAACTGCCGATATTTGCCGCCGTCTGAAACACTTGATATGTTAATAACGTCATTTTTGCACCTATTCTAGAACATGTTTGAAAAATACTTTCCACGAGATGTACCCACCAGGCATGATATGCTTCACACTTTAGTACCCGCCGGGCATGATATAGAGAATTTATCCCAGATTTATGAGGCATACCCACAGGGCATGATATAGCGGGCTATATTGATAAAATTTGGGATGAATGATCCGCACCATCTTGGACATCAGCAGTCCAAGAAGCTTGAAGTGGGGAGTGCAGAAGTCAGCTTTTCGAACACTTAAACTGAAGCTCTTCCCACCTGCGGTCAACCTCTTCCTGGAACTGTGCGATCAGCCCCTCACTGCCCGGCTGGAATAAATGCTTAAACCTGCCCTGCGGCCTTAGGAAATCTTCGACAGGCAGCTTCTTTTTCGGCTCATACGACAGGTGCCATCTGCCATTTTCTACTTCAAACAGCGGCCAATAGCAGGTCTCAACTGCCAGCCGGCAGATCTCCATAATATCTGGCGTATCATAGCGCCATCCCCTCGGACATGGCGTTAACATATTTAGAAAACTGGCACCTTTTGTATAGATTGCCTTCTGCGCTTTTAAATGCAGGTCTTTAAAATCCTGCGTCAGTGTCGTCTGTGCGACATACGGCACATTGTGGTCTGCAATGATCGCAGAAAGATCCTTACGGCCCTGCATCTTGCCGTCTGACTCTGACCCTACCGGGGTTGTCGTTGTATCTGCATACATCGGTGTCGCAGATGAACGCTGTATGCCGGTATTCATATATGCCCCGTTATCATAGCAGACATAGACCATGTCATGCCCGCGCTCCATCGCGCCTGAGAGCGACTGAAAACCGATATCATATGTACCGCCGTCACCGCCGAATGTTATAAATTTAAACGTGTCTTCTTCTTTCAGCTTTCCTCGTTTTTTTAATGCCTTATAAGCAGTCTCAACACCGCTGAGCGTGGCTCCTGCATTTTCAAATGCATTATGTATATAACTGTCCTCCCATGCAGTATACGGATACATGTAGGAAGACACCTCCAAACATCCGGTTGCATTGCCGATCACTACATGATCGTCTTTTTTCAAGGCACGCAGCACGGCACGCACGCCGATTGTCGCTCCGCACCCGGCACACATACGGTGTCCCGGTGCCAGACGCTCTGGCTGGCTTACCCAATCCTTCAGCCGGTATTTCTGCTGTCCTAAAGTGCCCTGCGCTGTTTTATGATCTATCGTACTTTGTTCTGTACTAGGTATATTCTTACTCACTACATGCCTCCTATTTACGTAATCCTATGTACTGATACTGCTCAACCTTTGAGCCGTTTTGATCAGCCTCTTCCAGCTCATTGAATATATCGTATACGTCATTTACCGTAAAATCACGTCCTGCAAGCCCATAGATATAATTAACCGTTTCAATCATTACTTTATTTCTAAAAAGCGCCGCATCCACTTCACATCCCAGAGGCCCGCCATTGCCGTTATAGCTCTCACACCGGTCTAAAACCGCAGCCATCCGGCAGTTTTTCAGTGCTTCTGCTAATTCTGCCGCCGGGAACGGACGAAATACGCGCAGCTTGATAATGCCCGCTTTTTTCCCTTCTGCCCGCAGGTCGTCAACCGCCTGCTTTGCAGTACCTGCAGCCGAGCCGATCAGCAGCATAATGTAGTCTGCATCCTCTGTGCGGTATTCTTCAAACAATCCGTAGCTTCTTCCTGATATTTTTTCAAACTCCTCAGCGACCTGTAAAATGACTTCTTTCGCATTTTCCAATGCGGTCTCCTGATTTTTCTTTGCCTCCATCACATAATTAGAAGCAGAATACGGGCCGACTGCAATCGGTTTTCCAGGATTTAACAGATATTCCTCCGGCTCATACTCACCGACAAAACTTTTTACTGCACCATCTTCTAACAGCTCGATATTTTCCACTGCATGGCTTGTAATAAATCCGTCCTGGCAGATCATAATCGGCAGGTGCACGTCGGCATGCTCAGCAATCGGATAAGCCTGTATAAAGTTGTCATATGCCTCTTGATTATTCTCTGCATAAATCTGAATCCACCCTGTGTCACGCGCTCCCATGCTGTCCGAATGGTCACAGTTAATATTAATCGGGCCTGACAGCGTACGGTTTACGAGTGCAAGCGCAATCGGCATACGGTTTGAGGCTGCCAAAAGCAGCTCCTCCCACATCAATGCAAGTCCTGCGGAAGAAGTCGCAGTAAGGCTCCTGGCTCCTGCCGCTTCGGCCCCGATCGCTGCACTCATGGAAGAATGCTCGCTTTCTACCGGGATAAACTCCGTATCCATCTCCCCATTTGCAATATAGGCAGATATCATCTGAGGAATTTCTGTAGAAGGCGTAATAGGAAATGCCGGCATGACATCTGGATTGATCTGCCGGATTGCATAGGATACCGCTTCATTCCCCGACATACGGTCTTTAATCGCCATAATTATAATCCCTCCTTCATCTCGATTGCATCAAACGGACAGACCTTGGCACATATGCCGCAGCCTTTGCAGTGGTCGTAGTCAAAGTCTTCTCTCATGCCATCTCGAACCGGAATGCTGGAATCCGGGCAGACCGGCACACAGAGCATGCACTGCTTACATTTGTCTTTGTGAAATACCGGCGTACTCGTTCTCCACTCACCGGTATGAAAATATTTTGAAGTCCCCGCAGCAAACATCATCAGGCCCTCTGTAAGGTCTTGATGCTTTGTCTGCTCGTTAATTTTATGTACATCTGTTCTCATTTTTTATGTATTCTCCATTTATTGTACGGCTTTTTCTGCCTTTTTCATTGTCCGCCTTTTCACCTGGTTTTCGTTAAGCACTCTTTCTGACACTGTTTTTTAACGCTTCTTCCAAGCAGTCGAATGTCATGGATAATGCCATCATATTGCCTTTGATCACCTCGCGCTTTTTGGCAAATTTATGCTCATATGAAACCTGCATTTCTTTTAAAAACGCTTCTTTTTCCATTACCCTGCTGACAGCTACTGCTGCTGCAAGCATCGGAGAGTTCGGGAAATTTTTGCCTAATGTCTCTTCCGAAATCTTTCTTGCATCAATGGTATAGACGCCGCCTTTATAACCGTTTAATAACGGGAGTATCTCATCTCTTGACTTTGGAGTATTGATAATAATCGCGCCATCCTTTTTTAAGCCTGCGGTCACATCAACGGAATGAAGTAATGTCTCGTCTACGACCATCACCAGATCCGGGGTATAAATATTGGAATGTACACGGATCGGCTCCCTGCTGATTCTGTTATACGCAGTAATCGGCGCTCCCATGCGCTCCGGCCCGTACTCTGGAAATCCCTGCACATACTGCCCGGTTTTAAATGCTGCATCTGCTAATAACAATGCCGCTGTCTTTGCTCCCTGGCCGCCCCTGCCATGCCATCTGATTTCAAGTCCACTGCTCATTTTCATATCTCCTTTATCATAATGCTTTTTCTCAACGTCATTTATTATAATTTCATATGGGCATATTGTAAAGTGAAAGTGTGAGAATTTTTCATTTTATAAATGAATATTTTTCATCATAAGCAGTACTGCGCCAAATTCTATAAAAGCCTTCAGCGGACTTCCCCCGCTGTCCCGACTATAGAATCCACCCCAAAATAATCTGCCGCCGCCTCATTAATCCAAAAATCTGCATCAGCCGTCAGATCAGAAAGACCTGTCAGGACATCGTGGTGTGCACGCAGCGGATATTTATGTGTAATCACAGGAACTTCCAGATTCATATTTCCCAATGCCTTTTGTTCCATAATATATGCCTCACGCTCTTTTGTCTGGACAGATATTTCATAGCTTGCATACATCGTATCTGCCATCGATACAAGCAGCAGCACCATTGCACCGGAAGCGGCAAGTCCCGCCGCTTTACGTATCAATGCTGTCTGGCACGGCAGCAGCGCACTATATAAAATCCCCGCCGCAGTCAGCGCGTAGACACATACAATATACCATGTGCGTTCCGGTGAAGACGGTGCCGCCAGCATGCAGTAGGCAGCGGCAGCAGCGCCGCACATATAAAGCAGCGACTCACACGCAGCCTTCCGGTCATCGTGCGGCAGTACCGCTTTTATAATTACATTTAACACAAGCCACAAAATACCAATCACGCCTATAAACATAGCCCAGTAATAACAGATTACAAAAAACTTAAACAAAACCGATAACTCAATTTCCTCTTTGGAACGGGCAGAATTGCCGGGAGCAAGCACCAGAAATGCAAATCCCAGCAGGCTGCCTAGATAAGAGGCCAGAACCGGCAGATGTATTTTGTATTTATATTTATAGTAAAAAGCAATATGAAGCGTCAATATAACAAGCATGCCGGCACTCATATTTTCCATTGCCGCTCCTGCGAGAAATCCCAGCAGAAATGCCGGAATACTGTATGCCCTCCCTGCAAACAGCGTCCCATTTGAAATCGTATAGCGGCGGTAAAAATACAATAAAAGCAGTATCCAGACAGAAGCCCACAGATAGTTGGCACTTCCGCACATCCAGAACATAATCTGCCCATAATCAGGCACAAATACCCACAGCAGCACATGGATGCCCAGATACAGCGGCAGATTGTCTGTCTGATCTCCCCTGCAGATCAGATAAATCAAAAGCGTCACTATCATATAACACAGTGTATTGAACAGGTCAAACACCGCCGGCGGCAGATACGAAAATATTGCAGCGCATACTGTTCCCTCAACGCGCCCGCCCCAGTTTAAATAAAAATTATAGATCGAACGGCAGAAATCTCCAAAACCAGATATCTTTCGGCCTGTGCCCCAGACCTTATGGGAAAGGCTTATATAATCATCTGCAATATACGGTGACAGATAATTGATCACAAACATACACGCTGCAAGAACAATGACTGCGGACACAGACATCGTTTTCGTAATATTTATTTTTTTCATGCTTAACCCCTTTCTTTCCTTATTATAATGTATATTCTGATTAAAAATGGTACTCACATCTATTGACAGTTATTCAGATTATAACACAACCGGAGCGTGTTTGAACAATGCTTTCTACAAGATGTGCCATCCCTTTAACTTCCAAAATTACGCTGCCATAATTATGTGCAGACGCACATTCGTACTACATACGTACCTAAATATACCAAAATGCATAATCCGCACATTTAATCTCCTGGATTTTTATATACATTAAACAATTTATTGTCTGATGCCGCACAAACTATAGAAAAATACTTGACAAATTTGTCACAAAATGCTAAGGTATTATTGTTTATAGTGTGTAACTCAAACGAGGCATTAACTATACATAACTACGTTGTTGTTTGTGTGTGTTAATGTCTTTTTTTGTGCAAAAAATGGCCGGCAAGGATACACCGGTACATATTCAGCCTATTATACTCACGAGCAATGAAGTTTTCCATATCGTTTTAAACATTAACGCTCGTGAGTCGGTGTTACCAGCAAATTTTACTGCCCGTCAGTATAAATTATCGATCAGAAGGAGTTACCGTAAAATGAAAGACAAAATTTTTGGTGTTTTACAGCGTGTCGGGCGAAGCTTCATGCTCCCCATCGCAATCCTCCCGGTCGCAGGACTGCTGCTTGGTATCGGGAGTTCTTTTACAGATACTGCAGCCATTAAGACATACGGACTTACAGCCATATTAGGCAGCGGAACGCTTCTGCACTCACTGTTTGTGATCATGAATAAAGTAGGAAGTGCCATTTTTGACAACCTGCCCTTGATTTTCGCTGTAGGCACTGCCATAGGCATGGCAAAGAAAGAAAAAGAAGTATCCGCATTATCGGCAGTAATTGCCTATTTTGTTATGAATACCACAATCAACGCTATGCTGACAATCAGCGGAACAATCTTAGATAACGGCCAGACCGCTGACGATGTGCTGGAAGGCACGATCACTGCTGCCTGCGGCATCCAGACACTGCAGATGGGTATTTTCGGCGGCATCATTGTAGGACTCGGCGTTGCTGCGCTCCACAACAAATTTTACCGGATACAGCTGCCGAATGCACTGTCCTTTTTTGGCGGAACCAGATTTGTCCCGATTATTTCTACTGCTGTTTATATGTTTGTAGGTATTTTAATGTATTTCCTATGGCCGGCTGTCCAAAATGGCATTTATGCTCTGGGCGGACTGGTAACTGGATCGGGATACATCGGAACATTGATCTTTGGAATGATAAAAAGAGCATTGATTCCTTTCGGCCTCCACCATGTATTTTATATGCCGTTCTGGCAGACTGCCGCAGGCGGCACGATGGAAGTTGCCGGACAGATGGTACAGGGCGGGCAGAATATTTTCTTTGCACAGCTTGCTGATTCTGCAAATGCTGCCCATTTCAGCGCAGATGCAACGAGATATTTTTCGGGTGAATTTATCTTTATGATTTTCGGCCTTCCGGGGGCTGCACTGGCAATGTATCAATGTGCAAAGCCCGAGAAGAAAAAAGCTGCCGGCGGACTGCTTTTATCAGCTGCACTGGCGTGTATGGCAGCAGGCATTACAGAACCTCTGGAATTCTCGTTCCTATTTGCGGCTCCGGTACTGTTTGCCGTACAGGTAGTACTCGCCGGAAGTGCTTACATGATTGCACATATGCTTAATATTGCAGTCGGGCTGACTTTTTCCGGCGGTTTTCTGGACTTTTTCCTGTTCGGCATATTACAGGGCAATGCAAAGACCAGCTGGATTATAACTGTACCAGTCGGAATCGTGTATTTCTTCTTATATTATTTTATCTTCAAAATACTGATTAAAAAGTTTGACTTGAAAACGCCGGGACGTGAAGAGGACGATGCCGAAACAAAACTATATCGAAGAGCTGATGCCGATACCCCCAAAGAAAAAAATCAAACAGCTCTAAGCCGTGCTTCTTCAGAAGATGCTGTCAGCGCCGCTATTACAAAAGGCCTCGGCGGCAGGGAAAATATCAGTGACGTAGACTGCTGCGCTACAAGGCTGCGCTGCACAGTCTTAGATCCGTCTCTGATCAATGATACAGCCTTAAAAGCAACCGGTGCTTCCGGCGTTATCCACAAAGGCAGCGGCGTACAGGTCATCTACGGCCCGCATGTAACGGTGATCAAATCCAATCTGGAGGATTATCTGGAATCTGCACCAGATACCCTTGAGACATCTGCCTCTAAAGATTCAGCGCCTGCCACGCAGCCGGCGCAGAAAGAAGAAACAGAACGAAAAGTAACGTCTTCCATTATTATATCCAGCCCGGTAAACGGCACAGCCGCAGATCTGTCTACTGCGCCGGATGAGGCTTTTGCACAGCGGATGATGGGCGATGGTGCTGTCGTGACTCCACAGGATGCCTATGTACGTGCCCCAGAAGACGGTGAAGTCGCCTTTGTCTTTGATACAAAACACGCCGTCGGATTCATAACGGATTCCGGGGTCAGCCTTCTGCTCCATATCGGTATCGACACTGTCAAGCTAAACGGAGAAGGATTTGAATCTCTTGTAACGGGCGGTCAGCACGTAAAAAAAGGCGATCCGTTGTTAAAACTTGACCTTAACTATCTGACAGAAAATGCTCCATCTATTGTCTCACCAATTTTATACACACAACTGGATGACAGCCAGAAGATCAGGCTGTTAAAAGAAGGCCCGATCCAAGCAGGCGAAGCATTGTTTGCAATAGATTTATATGAATAATAAACAATATATAGTTATAAATTAAGTGCCTAAGACAAAACAATCTAAACTGGAAAGAGATATGTGATATGTATAGGATAAAAAAAGTATTGAACCACAATTCCCTGATCGGAATCGGCGCAGAAGATACAAAAGAATATCTGATTATGGGCAAGGGCATTGCATTTGGCAGAAAAATCAACGAACTGATTGATACAGGATCAAATGATACCGTGTATTGCTTACAGGAGCTCACCGAGCGCGGCAAGGCAGAGGATATCATACAGTCGGTCTCCCCTGTGTGCCTGGAGATGGCCAACGAAGTACTAAACCACGCTGAAAAAGAATTTGGGAAGCTTGACCGTTCCATTCTTTTTCCTATGGCAGATCATATCGAATTTGCTATAAGACGCATCCAGAATAAAGAACAGATCAGCAATCCGCTTACAGAAGATATACGTATATTGTTTTCGAAAGAATACCAGACAGCACAATATATCAAACAGCTGTTATCGGAAAGGCTTCAGATCGAAATTGACGAGCATGAAATCGGTTATATTGCCCTGCATATCCATTCGGCGATTGTAGACGAAAATATATCCCAGTCCATGCAGATCGCAAGGGCTGTCCGTGAATGCATATCTCTTGTAGAAGAGCACACGCACCATACTATTGACGTAACGTCATCGTCTTACAACCGTCTGATGAACCATGTGCGGTATATGGTAGTGCGCTCCATCAATGGGGAACAGCTTAAAGTCAGCATTAATGACTATATGGCTGTCAAATTTCCAGAAGCCTTTTCTACAGCAAAGCAGATCTGTTCACAATTTGAAAAAGATTTCAAGCTCAGGCTCAGCGATGTAGAAATCGGATACCTTGCAATGCATATTGAACGTGTCATGAGTGATGATGACAAAACCATGCAGCTTTAAAACAACAAAGTTTTAGAATACTATTTATAATGTGAAAGGGGAAACATAATGAAAGAATTCAACTACGAAATCAAAGACGAACAGGGCATCCATGCAAGGCCGGCAGGCTTACTGGTAAAGGAGGCAAAGAAATTTACTTCTACACTGACAATTACCAAAAACGGCCAGACTAAAAAACTGACACAGCTTATGATGGTTATGTCTTTAGGCGTAAAAAAAGGCGAAGTTGTAACAATACAGGCAGACGGTGAAGATGAAGAGGCTGCGATCGAGGCCCTGAAAGCATTTTTCGAACAAAACTTATAAACTACGAGGTGTATTTATATGCTGAAATTATCAGGAAAATCGGTGTATAAGGGTGTTGTCCTGGGGCCTGTCACCGTATTTCGCCCGCAGGACCAGCTGGTCAAGCGGACAAAAATCGAAGACCCCCAAAGCGAAATTCTTCGATTACAGGAAGCAGTTGTGCATGCACAGGAACAGCTGAAGAAATTATATGACAAGGCAGTCAAAGAAGTCGGCGAAGCCAGTGCCGCCATCTTCGAAGTTCATCAGATGATGCTTGAAGACGAGGACTATCTGGATGCGATCCATAATATGATCCAGACCGAACTGGTCAACGCAGAATATGCAGCTGCCGTAACCGGCGACAATTTTTCGCAGATGTTTGCCGACATGGATGATGACTATATGAAAGCCAGAGCTGCGGACGTCAAAGACATTTCCAACCGTCTGATCCGCAACCTGCAGGGAAATGCAGATAACGGCTTAGACTCTGATGAGCCGTCTATTATCGTTGCAGATGACCTCAGCCCAAGCGAGACCGTCCAGATGGATAAAGAAAAAATACTGGGATTTGTCACCATACACGGCTCTACCAACTCCCATACCGCCATCCTTGCCCGCATGATGAACATTCCGGCATTGATCGGCGTACCTATGAATCTGGATGAATTACATAATGGAATGCTCGCTGTTGTAGACGGATTCTCCGGTGAAGTCGTGTTCGAACCAGATGACCAGCTCCGGCAGGCAGCACAGGAAAAAATGAAGCAGGAGCAGGAAAAGCTGCATCTGCTGCAGAACCTAAAAGATAAGGAAAATGTTACGCTTGACGGCAGGTCGATCAAAATCTATGCCAATATCGGAAGCGTCGGCGACGTCGGCTATGTATTGGAAAACGATGCCGGAGGCATCGGCCTGTTCCGCAGCGAATTTCTTTATCTGGGACGAAATGACTTCCCTTCTGAGGAAGAACAGTTCCAGGCATATAAACAGGTCGCACAGATGATGGGCGGTAAAAAGGTCATTATCCGCACGCTGGATATCGGAGCCGATAAACAGGCTGATTATTTTAACCTGGGCAGGGAAGAAAACCCGGCACTAGGCTACCGCGCAATCCGCATATGCCTAAAACAGCCGGAAATCTTTAAGACCCAGCTGCGTGCCCTGCTGCGTGCCGCCGCTTTTGGAAATATCTCTGTCATGTATCCGATGATTACTTCTACAGAAGAAGTCACTGCCATTTATGACATCGTAAAAGAAGTCCAAAAGGAGCTGGACGAAAATGAAACGCCGTATAAACTGCCGGAACAGGGAGTCATGATCGAAACACCGGCGGCAGTCATGATCAGCGACGAATTAGCTGAAATGGTTGATTTCTTCAGCATAGGCACAAACGACCTGACACAGTATACACTCGCCATAGACAGACAGAACGAAAAGCTGGACGATTTCTATAAGCCTCACCACAAGGCAATCCTCCGCATGATCCAGATGGTGACAGACAATGCCCATAAGCACGGCAAATGGGCCGGCATCTGTGGAGAGCTGGGCGCTGACACTGATCTGACAGAAGAATTTCTGCGGATGGGACTGGATGAATTGTCCGTCGCCCCGTCTATGGTGCTCAAGGTCAGAAAAGCTGTCAGGGAGACGGATCTATCTAAATAATTTGATATATAAAAGAATGGGGCTGTGACAGCCCCATCTTTTTAAATATCGGTATTTTAAGCGTCAGCACTATGAAAAATTATACTGATATTGTGCATTATGACATTTTAATGAATAAGAAATAAAACTATATTGACATTATATCTCCTATCGTGTAATGTATCTCCTAAGACAAACATACAAATACGAAAGGAATAAACACTTATGGCGCACACCATTAAAACGGTCTACGTAATCCATCACTCTCATACAGACATTGGATATACTGATCTGCAGGAACGGATCATTGACACGCAGGCCGACTATATTCAAACCGTCCTCTCACTTATGGAACAGCCTGAAAATGCCGCATTCCGCTGGAACTGCGAGACGCTGTTTTGTGTTGAAGAGTTTTTTAAAACTGCCACGGAATCAGAACAGGATGCATTTTTCCGTCTTGTATCTGAAGGAAAACTGGGTATTTCTGCTAACTACCTTAATTTTACGGATTTATTGGATTACAGTGTGTACCGTGAACGCCTTGCCGACTGGCAGGAACGCCTTGCCGCGCATGGAGCCTCTATGCGCACCGCCATGGCTGCTGACGTCAACGGCATATCCATGGGCTGCCGGGATGCCATGTTAGAAAACGGCATAGAATTTCTATTTTTGAACATACACTGTCATCACGGAATGTACCCGCTCTATCAAAACCAGAACGCTTTCTGGTGGGAAAATGCGAATGGCAGACGGCTGCTTGTCTGGAACGGAGAACATTATAACCTTGGAAATGTACTGGGCATAAAGCCAAACCAGTCTTCCAACTTTATGATCAATGACAGGCTCGGGCTAAAAACAGTCAATCCTGATGCAGCAGAAGCACTCCATCAGGGCCTGGAACAGTATCTTTCCTCCTGCGAGGAGCAGGGCTATACTTACGACTTTATCATTACCTCTGTCTCAGGCGTTTTCAGCGACAATGCACCGCCAGAGATCGAGATCCTGCATACAATAGAAGCTTATAATGATAAATACGGAGACGAAGTACGCCTGCAGATGGTTTCATTGTCCGAATTATACGAGGCAGTGCGTACAAAGCTCGAATTTGCACCTATATACCGCGGCGACCTCACGGACTGGTGGGCTGACGGCGTCGGAAGCACGCCATATGCAGTAAAACACTATCTGGAGGCCAGACACCGCTATCACTTGAGCAGGCGACTGGATCAAGACCTGCATAATAATTATCCCGACCTCTATGCTGCGGCTCAGGACAGCCTCCTGCTCTATGCAGAACATACCTGGGGACACTCCTCTACCATCACAAATCCATACGATACGATGGTATTAAATCTGGACATGCGTAAAAACAGCTATGCCTCCAAGGCCCACGAAGCTGCCTCCCGCATGTTAAACCGCATTGCGGCACAAAAAGGCGACATTCTGCGCTATTACAGTACCAGCGGTACGATCCGTGCCTGCGGCATAAGCCAGACAGGCGGCCCGCAGCTTGTAGAATTTTATATAGAAACACTGCAGCTTGAAAACGCTGAGGTCAGGAATACAGACGGACAAGTCCTGACCTGTCAGGTATCTCCTCATCCAAGAGGACGCAGGATCAGCTTTATAGATCATTTTGCACCGAGCGAAGAAAAAGTATACACATACCGTGCACTCCCTGCCGCAGCGCAGGTACTTAACTCCCGCCAATGCTATGTCGGCGCAGAGCAGGTACGGGATATTATCAATGACTATGATCCGGTGACTTACCGCCTGCCATACGGCTACGAAAACCACTGGTTCCACTTATGCTGGCGTCCGCATGAAGGCGTAACCGCCTTTATTGACAAGCGTACCGGGAAAAACCTGCTTGGAATCGGCGATGCTCCATTTTTTACGCCGCTGTACGAGGCCACATCCCTGGCAGGCGAATATCCGCAGCATTCCTGCCCGCAGGAATATGCACGCCGTCTGCTCGGCCGCAATATCCGCGGCAAGCATGCGAAGCTGCATGCCGGAGATCTCGAAGAAATCACCTGCATAGAACGCGGTGCAGTCTTTACCCTGCTGCGCCTGCGCTACCGCCTGCCGGGCACTGTGCACTGCGACATGTACATCAAGTTTTTTGAAGAAATGCCTCGGATTGATTTCCGCCTGGAGCTTGGCAAAACACTGTCCTGTGACATTGAGAGCATATACCTGCCGCTGAGCTTAGACCTGCCGGGAAACAGCCTGTATATACGTAAAGGCACCGAAGCATTCCGCCCCGGCACCGACCAGCTGCCTGGAACATGCATGGAATATTATATGTCCGATGAGGGCTTATCATATGTATCCAAAAAAGGCAGCGCGCTGATCGCCATGCGGGATACGCCGCTTATTTACATGGGCGAAATGCGCCACCATCCGATCCTTCTGTGCAACGGCAGGGAAGAAAATAACCACCGCCCTGTCTACTCATGGATTATGAACAATGTCTGGGAAACAAACTTTAAGATGGA
This sequence comes from uncultured Eubacterium sp., assembly GCA_910586445.1. GTDB lineage: Bacteria > Bacillota > Clostridia > Lachnospirales > Lachnospiraceae > Eubacterium_J. The sequence continues at coordinate 50,334 of CAJUHV010000007.1, read as the reverse complement.
TCTTTCCGGCTTTGGTGAATACTGCTACAGCCTGTGGCTGAGCGATGAGACTGACCCGGAAAAAGCAATGGACGAATTATTAGAAAAACGATTTGATCCATACGTGCTGGTAATCGGACAGGGTGAGCAAACAGAACCTGAACAGGAATGATTTTCAAATTACGGTATAGCCATCTGCGGCTATACCGTTTTGCAGCTGCTGACAATCCACACATATGCAGATCTCTCTATACGCCTAAAGAGGGGTTTATAATGAGGATATAACAAGGAGTCAAAACTATGACAAAAAAATTCAATGTCACCGGAGTATGCATACCAGAGAAACATTATATGGCAGATATCAGTACGAAACTAAATATCGTGATTGCACAATACATTGAAAAAGGCAGCTATTTTGTCATCAGCCGCGCAAGACAGTACGGAAAAACAACCATGCTGTATCTGCTCAGCCGGCCGCCTCAGAGGACAACATGCTGAGTTTTAATTTTAATAAAAATAAGCAGCCCGGCGTAAAGGAAATTCAGATTGGAGACAGCATTATTGTAGAAGGTGTTGTATAACTACAAATTTAGCCGGCTTTTGTTTTAGTTCCTTGCTTTGGATATTCGTATGCTCTCAAATGATAGTCAGTCATGGAGATATATCCCTGACTGACTATATAATGTTATCATTACAGATCATTACCAGACAGACACAATATGCCTGCTCCTGCCATAAAATGATACCACACAGAATAATTCACCTATGCTAATAGCACTACATGCTATTCCGGCATATTTCTGATCCTCTATATGAGAATCCGCAAAAGGCAATATTGCAAATACAATCACTCCCTTTAATCAGCTGATCCTTATCTTTGAAAAATCAATCTCAAGCCCTTCATATATTCCTGCCCGGACTTTATCCGAAAAAGAATAATCTTCAACGATTTCTTTTTCAAAATTGTACCTCATTATGAGATTCCTTTCATGATCAACAACCCAATACTCTTTAACGCCAGAAGAACGGTATAAAAAGAGTTTCTTCCCATAATCCCTTGATCTGCTGCTGGAAGACGCGATCTCTATAATCCAGTCAGGAGCACCTTTACATCCCTCAGCTGTAAGCTTATTTGGGTCGCAGATCACACTAATATCCGGCTCTAGGTAAATCTTATCGTCTGCATTAAGAAATACGGCAAACGGAGCCATAAAAGGCTCACAGTCACCACTTTCTGCATCAATATAGTCAGCAATTTTCTTGTACAAATAACCCGATATTCTCTGATGCAGCATGCCTGGTGCCGCCATCATATACATCTCACCGTCTATTAACTCTGCACGCTGCCCCTCTGGCAGATTATAAAGATCTTCCATTGTGTATTCACTATTTTTATATCCGCTTAATCTTAGTGCATCCATACTTTATTCACCCATAATTTATCAAGTGTTATTTGTAGTTTCGTGTATTCATCTCCTAAATATAAAAGTATATCATTCCATCTACACCTTAAAACAGCTCCCGCCGATAAACTCCCTCAAAATCGAATTCCTGCCCACATCCTCGCTCGGCACCTGCAGGAAATAATCCAGAAATTTCAGCAGTCGCTTTGCCTGCAGATGCTGCGGGCTTTCCGAAGGAATTGCAAAAAGCAGCGGTTCAGCATACATTTTCAGCACAGCCAGCTCGTAAATCAGCGCAGAATTAAACATTACATCTGCATGCTCTTGAAATGGGAATATGTTTTTCTCTTCTCCCCTGCGCACGGACTGCCACATTTTAATCGTGCGCTCAGCGGATGATCCCCTCGTAAGCGCATCACGTACAATCCTGCGTATAAGCCTTCCATCTGTAGTAGGGATAGCATTATGTTCATCCATATTGATCTGAGTCAGGGCACTGATATAGATTTTAAATTTTGCCTCTGCCGGAAGTGTGGACAAAAGCCTGTCATTCAGCCCGTGTATGCCTTCAATCACGAGCACGTCTTCCGGGCCCAGCTGTAAGTACTCGCCCTTATATTCCCGTTTGCCGGTTTTAAAATTAAAATATGGCAGTTCGATCTCCCTGCCTTCCAAAAGCTTTCCCATGTCTGCATTAAACAGGCTTAAATCGACTGCCTCCAGACATTCAAAATCATACTGCCCGTTTTCATCCAGCGGTGTCTTTTCCCGGTCTACATAATAATTGTCCATGCCGATCGGATGCGGTGTCAGGCCATGTGCCCGCAGCTGTATGCTCAGCCTGTGTGAAAAGGTCGTCTTTCCTGATGAGGACGGGCCTGCAATCAGTATAAATTTTTTATTCCTGTGACCGGCAATTTTTTCTGCAATCTTGCCGATCCGCTGCTCCATCTCTGCCTCCTGCAGCAGGATGACATCCTGTATCCTGCCTTTTACTACCTGTTCGTTTAACTCACCGATCGTACCGATATGCATCTGCTGCGCCCAGGCCGCAGACTCCATCAGCGTATGATACAGTTTGCCGGATGTCTCAAAAGCTGCAGCTTTTTTTGTATCCTCATACGGATATACGAGTATAAAGCCGTTTTCATATTTCAGCAGGTCAAAATATTTTAAATATCCGGTAGACGGCATCATATATCCATAAAAATAATCTTGAAATCCGTCAATATCATACAAATTTACATGGGAGCTTCTCCGAAACTGAAACAGCCTTGCCTTATCCGGCATACCGTATTCTTGAAAAAGCACAACAGCTGCGTCTGTATGAATCGTATTCTTGCGGATCGGTATGTCCGCATCTGCCAGCTGCTGCATCCTGCTGCGGATCGAGTCCAGCACATCTTCTGAAATCTCCAGATCGCCTTCCAGCTCGCAGTACTGCCCCTGCCCCAATGTATGCATTACACGCAGCCTCACATCTGTTTTATACAGATTAAAAATTGCTTTTTCCAAAATCATCAAAAGGCTTCTGCGGTAGGCTTTCCTGCCTTTCGTATCCGCTGTTGTGACAAACTCTAATACGCCGTCTGTTTCCAGCTTTTTATTCAGCTCCCGCAGCTTGTTGTTAAATATAACAAGCGCGATATCATCCTTATAATGCTGCTGATATTTCTTTGCTATATCTAAAAAGCTTGTTCCGTATGCAAACTCTTTTTCTTCCCCATTAATGACTGCTCTGCACTTTTGATCATCCATTTAACCACCCCGCTTAGTATTTTTCCTTTCCTGCCGTCTACAAAATCTGGAACGGCTCCATGCGCATCTGCGCAACTGCTTCTATATCCGGCATATGCTTATTTATAAACTGCTTCATATACTGTATAAAAATATGCTCAATGCCATAGTGTCCTGCGTCGATCACTGCCATTTTACATGATACGGCATCTATTCCTGTATGATGGTCTATATCCCCCGTAATGTATACATCCGCTCCTGCCTCCAGTGCATTCTGCACGGTGCTTTTGCCGGAACCGGGGCATAGTGCTACACGTTTTACCGATTGATCGAGCTTTCCAAACACTGCCACCTGAGACAATTCAAAAGCACTCTTTACCCGCTGGCAGCATTCCGCTAACGAAACCATCTTTTCTAATTCGCCTACCCTGCCGATTCCCTGTTCATTTCCTTCTTCCATGCAGGTCACTTCCAGAGGAACACAGTGATTCAGCTTTAATTTTTCAGCTGCCAGATCCGCCATTCCCATTACATCAAAATTTGTATGCATAGCGTAATAGGATAAATCTGCCTTGATCATGGCCATTATTCTGCGCCCGATAAAATCCTCATCCGTAATGCGCTTCATGCCCCGAAAAATCAGCGGATGATGTGTCAGAAGCAGATCTGCCCCTACAGTTACGGCCTCCTGTACCGCTTCATCCGTCGCGTCTAATGCAATATATATTTTTTTGACTTCTTTCCTGCGGCTGCCTACCAGCAGCCCGACATTATCCCAGTCGCATGCATATTTCTCTTCTGCCTGCTGCTGTAATGCCTGAATCACCTCTTCACACTTCATGTCCACATCTCCCATCTTTATATACTGTGTATCTGCATCATTCTGCACCGGGCTGTTTTAGAACAGCCCCTGAATATAGTATATAGTATATCCACTTTTTATATTCAGCGCAAGAAATGCTGTATAAATTTTTAACTTATCCGGTTTCTCAGAGCGTGTCTTAAAAATGCTTTCCGTGAAATTTGCTTCACACTTGGTATCCACAGGGCATGATATGGAGAATTTATCCCTAATGTATGAGGAATGCCCACAGGGCATGATATAGCAGGCTATGTTGATTAAATTGGGGATGTATTATCCGCATCATCTTAGACATTAGCAGTCCAAGAGGCTTGAAATGGGGAGTGCAGATCGCGGGAATGATCTTTCAAACATGCTCTAGATCCATAATGCATCCAATGTTAAAATAGAATAAATTTTACAATTATGACACATCTTTCGTATATAATGTATATGAAATACATTACAGCGCTAGAGCGTGTTTGAAAAATGCTTTCCGTGAGATGTGCTTCACACTTGGTGGAGAATTTATCCCAAATTTATGAGGCATAGCGGGCTATGTTGATTAAATTTGGGATAGATTCTCCGCTAAGTGGGGAGTGCAGATCGCGGGAATGATTTTTCAAACACGCTCTAGAGCGCGTTTGAAAAATACTTTCTGTCAAATCAGTACACATTTATATAAATCAAGGAGAATAAAACATTGCACATCTTAATTGTAGAAGACGATGAAGCCATATCCGGCTTACTATGCCAGGATCTGGGTGATGAAGGGTACAAATGCACCTGTGCCTATGACGGCAGGCAGGCCGCCGACCTGCTGGAAGAAAATACCTGCTTTGATCTGGTGCTGCTGGATATTATGCTGCCCAAAATCGACGGCTATGAATTGATCGAATATATACGTCCCATGAATATCCCTGTGATTTTCCTTACCGCAAAAGGAACTGTCAAAGACAAGATTCACGGGCTGAAGCTAGGCGCAGATGATTATATTGTCAAGCCATTCCAAAGCGGCGAAGTACTGGCCCGCATAGAAGCCGTGCTGCGCCGCTTTGGAAAAACAAGCTCCAGACTTTCCTTTGCCAATGTAATCGTAGACCTGTGCTCCCGCAAGGTATTTCAAGACAGCAGCGAAATAGATTTGACCGCCAAGGAATTTGACCTGCTGACAGAGCTGATCCGCAACAAAAACATCGCCCTATACCGCGAAAAACTGTATGAAAAAGTATGGAACGAGCCTTATTTCGGCGACACAAGAACTCTGGACACACACATACAGCGGCTGCGGAAAAAATTAAACTGGGAAACCTATATCAAAACAGTGTTCCGCATTGGCTACCGTCTGGAAGAACCGCTTTAAAAATGATTGATAAGGAGCCGTCAGAATATGAAGCTTGGCGTTAAAATGTTTTTCTGCATTACAATATTTTTCAGTGCTGCATTTTTAAGCTGCGGAGCCATGCTGATCTCCATCTTTTATGAGACTGCCATAGAAAAGGAGATCGAAAGCACCTCACAGCAGTTTCAATACAACAAGTTTGTGATACAGGCAGCACTGATTACACGGAAAGACGACTGGATCAAAGGGGCTGCCGACGGACTGTCCGGCATAGATTTTATAGCCTCTGATTTGAACGGCACAGCCGCACTGTTTTCACCGGACAATACCATGCTGTTTTCCAGCTTTCCTGACCAGACGGATTTTTCCGGGCTGCTGGAGCACGCCCGCTCAGGCACTGTCAGCTATCAGTTTTCGGAAATCCGAGGCAGGATGCATCTGCTGATTGCCGGCAGCGTACATCAAAACGAGATAGGCGCCTATCTGATTACAGGCGCAGATGTACAAAAAATACTGTTACAGCACGAGCGGCTCATTCAAAAGTTTGGCTATATTTACGCCGCCTCCCTCTTTGTCGGGATCTTTTTCATTATCGGACTGTCCATGCTGCTGACTGGTCCCATAAAGCGCCTGAGTGCCTCCGCACAAAAAATCGCTGACGGAAACTATGCCGAACGCGCAGCGGTATATGGAAATGACGAGGTCGGACAGCTTGCCCAGACGTTTAACCGGATGGCCTGTGCCATTGAGGATAAAATAAAAGAGCTTTCCGAAAGTGCACGGCAGAAAGAAGATTTTGCTGCCAATTTAGCACATGAATTAAAGACCCCGCTTACTTCGGTGATCGGATATGCGGACCGGATTTACCAAAAAGACCTGCCGCGGGAGGCACAAAGGCAGGCTGCATGGCACATCTGGAATGAAGGAATGCGTCTGGAGGCACTGTCTTTAAAGCTGATGGACCTTACCGTATTAAATCATAAGGAATTTATCCTGTTGGAAATGGATGCCTCGCAGATGCTTGCAGAGCTTTCATCGGATGTGGAATACCTGATGGCGGAAAAAAATATTTCTTTTCAATATAAGGCGCAGCAGGCTTGTGTGAAAACAGAATATGACCTGTTTAAAACATTATTTTTAAACATTATTGATAATGCCATAAAATCAGGTGCCACACAGATCTGTGTTACCGGGCGCACGCAAAGCCTTCTCCACAGGGAACCGGATGAAAAGAAATCTGCCGAAAGCAGTTTTAAGACACGCTCCAACAGCTTAGATACCCCTGATCTACGTTATCGGATAGAGATTACAGATAACGGCTGCGGCATTCCGCCAGATGAGATCCAAAGAATTACCGAGGCTTTTTATATGGCAGACAAATCCCGGTCCAGAAAACTGCACGGCGCAGGACTTGGCTTGGCGCTTGCACAAAAAATAGCACAGATACACGACGCGGAGCTTACATTTGAAAGTGACGGAAAATCGGGTACCAGCGTCACGATAAGCCTTATAAACTGGGGATGACTTCTCTATATCATGCCCTGTGGGTACATCTCACAGATAGTAAAGCATTTTCAAACACGCTTTAACAGCCGCCCTGCCGTCAATAATATTTTGCCATGTAAAATTTTTATGTAAATTTTCTATATAAACTCTGAAAGGACAACGGCTTATGCATAGACCGATCAAAAAAAATGATATCCTAAGATATATCCGCCCTATCCGCACCCTATGCATACTTCTGCTTTCCCTGCTGATCACATCCGGCGGATGGCTGTTTACCAGACAGCTGCTGAAATATAAACAGACACAGCTTCTCGCAAAATCAGGGCAGCTGCATGTAGCTGACTCTGGATACTCTCTGCTGCGGGAAGACAGCTCTGCCTCTGATTCTTTGGACGTATCAGACATATCTGATACGTCTGATCAGCCGGATCTTTTTGTCGGAGAGGACATAACGGAAGATCTTACAGCACAGATCCTCGCCTGCTGGGAATCAGGCAGCAGCCTGCTTTCCCATGAGCCCAAAAAGGGCCAGATGAATATGGAACAGGCAATCAGCGCCGGAAACAGCTGGATTATGAAAATGGCGCAGACCAGCCTGCTTCCTTCAGACCTGTCCAAAAAGAATCTGCGGGATGTCAGCGCCGTTTTGTATACTCAGGATGAAAAACCCGATTTTCCAGATTATCTGCTGAGCCGGTGGATCATCTCCTATACAATAAAAGACATCGACATTTCCCTGACTATCCATGCTGCAGGCGGCCAGATCTGGCAGGCCCGCGTAACCGCACCGACCAGCTGTCTGCCCGCGCCGCTTTATTCCAATGATGAAAAACTATTGAAAGCCGCACTTCCATTTGTCACATACAGCGACATAATGGCTGCCGAATACAATCAGCCCGGAACACATAAAACAATTTTCTTCTCCAAAAACAAAAAGCTCTGTGCCTCGGTACAATGGCGCATGTACACCGCAGAAGGACAGGCTGAATATGCCACAGTCACCCTGAGGCTGGAGCGTGTTTGAAAAATGTTATTTTATTTTTCATCTTAGACACATCTTATAGACAGTTCCGAGACATCTCCCTGCTAAAATAAATGCAGACTAAAAATTACAGCAAGGAGGTTTCTTATGGTAAAACTCAATAAAACAACAGCCGTACTGCTTACGCTTTCCCTTGTGCTGACCGGATGTTCGCAGAAGCTCTCTGATAAAAGCAGAAACGGCACCACGGATCATCCGGCCCAAAATGAAACACATCCACAAGACCCTGATCAGCCATCTGCGTCCAGTTCGGACTCAGAAGCTGAAGCTTATGCTGTGCCGGAAAAAATGCTTTTAGAACATGATGTGCAGATGCCGGAGGCAGTCGGAAACAAAGAAACAGCTGTTTCTATTCTGCTCAATGGAGCGCAGGGAGTTGAGCTGTTTTCACATGACCAGAAAAACAACATCTATCAATATGTCCTGTCAAACGATAAATGGGAGAAGCGTCCCCTGCAGTTTCCGTCCCGGATCAAAGAATCTGCGGGCCTAAACCGCCTTGAAATGCTGCGCGGGGAGGACGGCAGATACTATGCCTTTTATGCGCTGTCTGACGAAACATATCATCTCGAAGTCACGGATGACCTGTCGGATTTTGAAGAAATCACACCCCCGCAGTGGCGCGAACCACCGGGCAGCAGAGGCTATGTAATCCCTTCCAGGATACGGATATCCAAGGACGGCGTTTTATGCGCACTTCTAAAATACGAAGATATCTGCAGGATGTATGATTTAAAAAACGGCGGAAATATCTTGGATTATGAGTTCGGCATATCGTCGTATGAAAGTGTTACGATCTGCATGAATTATCTTTTCAGTGAAACAATCGGCAGCAGAGGAAACGTTGTATATGATATAGAGGCAGAAAAACATATATTAGAACTGGACAGCTGCCCTTCAAATAACGCTGTCTATGAAATGGTTTCGCCGGAAGAACTATATGCCTGCAACGATAACGGCATTTATACACTCTCTAATAAAAAATGGCAGCTGTTAGCAGACAGCAGCTTAAATTTACTGTCAGACCCTAATTACAGCTGGCGGGATATGCGTCATATCGGTGAACGACTCTACATCACTTACCAGCCGACGCACCTTTTGACAGAGGGCAGGTCTAAAGAAGGATTTCTAATCAAGTATTACGAATACAGTACAGACCTGCCGAAAATAGACACCACGCTTACGATCTGGGGACTGGAAGAAAATACATTTATTAAAAGCGTCCTGGCAGTATTCCGCAAAGAACATCCTACGGTGCGTGTTGTCTATGAGATTGCTGCCGATACAAGCGGTGTTAAAACTACTGATGACATCATACGAGAGTTTAATGCCGGCATGTTCGCCGGAAACGGGCCGGACCTGCTGCTGATGGACGGGCTGCACATAGATACTTATGCGCAAAGAGGACTTTTATATAATCTCACTGATGATCTTGCCAGCCTGAAGCCGCAGCTGCTGCCCGGCGTACAGGCGCTGATCGATAAAAATTCATATGCAGTTCCCCTAAGAGTCTCTCTGCCGTTTATCATCGGTGAAAAAGAAATTCTCACCGATTCTCTAGATGACTTTTTAGAAAAAAGCAGCCAGAAACGAACCTGCGAATTAACACCGGAAAATATTTTTGATATCTGCTCTCAATTTTTCAGTGAAGGGCTTGCACTAAACAAGCCAGAGCCTGACAAGGATTCTTCCAAAGAAGATCTTGTATTATTTTTAGAATTGTGCCAAAAAGCAGCCGAAGCCTGGCCATGCACCGATTCACCAAAATTTGAATTTGATTATAACAGCGGCCGAAACGGATGGGAACTGGGGTTGGGAAACGTAGACTTCACCTTTGCCTATGCCCATGGCCTGTACCAGTTCAGCGATATGCTGGATTCCATCGACCAGCTGTCTGAAAAAGGCTTTGATTTTCACTGTGCAGGGCAGGCTTTTATCCCGACGGCGATGCTTGCCATCAACCAGCAGAGCCCAAATATAAGCCTGTCTGTAGAATTTCTGCAAAAAGCACTGGATATAAAACTACAGGAATCTGATTTGTCAGATGGTTTCCCGGTTCATGCACAGGCGCTGGATTCATGGGCTGACCACCACAGCAATCTGATGATCGCCGTCGGAGACAATGAAGGGAACAAATGGGATACGCAATGGCCGTCCAAAGAAACCCTCACGCGTTTCCTGCAGCGTGTCAAAGAAGCCGATCATGCCGTATTTATCGAACGCTATATACAAGAGCTTGTAAAAACAGAAGCACTAAATGTCATTGCCGGTGATGTCAGTCCCGAAGATGCCGCCGGCAGAATACTCAATCAGCTGGAGTTGTATTATGAAGATTAAAAGAACCAGACCATGGAAAAACCTGCTCTATCTGCTGCCCAGCCTTACAGGTGTCCTGATCTTTTATCTTATTCCTTTTATAGACGTACTGCGTAAAAGCTTTATGGACGATATGGGCAGGAGCTTTATCGGTCTGCAGAATTATTCCAGACTGCTGCACAGCAGCAATTTTCTGCTGGCAGGACGCAATACGCTTGTCTTTATAGCTTGCAGCACACCGCTTTTACTGGCACTGTCCCTATGCACCGCCATTGCGCTTTTATCGGGCAGGCCGGATAAAAGCAGGCCCGCGCATGCAGATGAGGCACACTGCTCCATACGCACGCTGCTCTATCTGCTGCCGTTTGCCATTCCTGTCGCTGCACTGACCGGCGTATGGAAAATCATTTTCAGCAGATACGGCCTGCTGAACACACTGCTGCACTTTTTCGGGGCGGCAGAAATTGACTGGCTGCATTCCAAGTATTCAATGCTTGTTGTCATTATCACCTATCTATGGCGCAATTTTGGATATACGATGATCCTGTGGATGGCAGGGCTGTCTGCCATTCATCCTCAGCTATACGAAGCCGCTGCCATGGAAGGCGCCGGTGCCAGGCAGCAGTTTTTTTACATTACACTGCCCCTACTAAAGCCGCTCGGATTTACCGTATCTGTACTGGCTGTATTAAATACATTCAAAGTATTCCGGGATATTTACCTGATCTGCGGCGATTACCCAGACAAAAGCATTTATATGCTGCAGCATATTTTAAACAACTGGTTTACGAATATGGAATTTGGAAAAATCACGGCAGCAGCCCTCATCATTGTTTTTGCTGCCGTATGGCTGGTATTGGGCCTGCAGGTCGGATTTTCCTGGCAGAAACGGAGGAATTACTATGGACAGGATTAAAAAACTTTTTTTACTTTTTCTCGCCGGCATAATCCTGCTGCCGCTGGCTCTTATCTTTGTAAGCTCCTTTATGGAAAATAACGAAGCCCTCCTTACTTATGGCGGCGTATTAGAAGGCAGCAGCCCTGCTTCGCTTGTTATAATGCCTGCAGCGCCGAGCCTGCAGCCTTATGCAGATTTATTTTTATACTGCAGGCAGTTTTATGTCATGTTCTGGAATTCCGTCAAAGATACCGCATGGATTGTGGCAGGGCAGCTGCTTTGTTCTATCCCTGCCGCATGGGCATTTGCAAAGCTGCAGATCCCTATGCGTAAAACATTGTTTGCCATTTACCTTATTTTAATGATGCTCCCATTTCAAGTAACCATGCTGTCCAGTTACTTTATGCTGAACAAAACAGGGCTTTTAAACACCCCGTCAGCTTTTATACTGCCATGCATATTTTCCACATTTCCAGTGTTTGTCATGACACGCTTCTTTGGAGACCTGCCAGATGAGCTTATCGACGCAGCCAGAATAGACGGCGCGAAAGACCTGCAGATCTTCTGGCACATCGGACTGCCTCTTGGCAGATCCGGCATTGCAGCGGTAACTGTGCTGCAGATTTTAGAAATATGGAATACGGTAGAGCAGCCCATGTTTTTTATTAAAGAAGAATCCTTCTTCCCACTGGCGCTTTTCTTTCCAAATCTGACGCCGGATACATTTGGCAGCTCGTTTGTAGCTGCTATTGTAATGATGATTCCGCCTCTTTTGGTATTTTTATGTGGAAAGGAAGAGCTGGCAGCCGGAATCGGCCATATCGGGACAGAAAAATAAGCAGGCATGATCTGTCTGATAAATCAGATACCGAACACAAATAGAACTATGTATAAATGATACTACAGCATGTCTTAAAAATACTTTCTGCGAACTGTGCTTCACACTTAGTGGAGAATTTATCCAAAATTTATGAGGCACAGCGGGCTATGTTGATCAAATTTGGTATGAATTATCCGCAAAGCGGGGAGTGCAGATCGCGGGAATGATTATTAATACACGCTCAAAAATCGGAGGTTAATCATAAATATGAATATGAAATCCAAAAGAACATATCTGCTCGCGCTGGCTGTCTTTTTCGCATTTATGTATATAATGATTTTTGTAGAACACTATTATGAATCTATCAAAACAGCAAATGTAGATACCTGTTCTCTCGAAAGGCATGAGCTGACCCACTATCTGGAGGGAAACGGCGTTGTAAGCGGAAATAAAATCACTGCATATCTGACCCCTAAAGGGCATATGCTCCAAAAAGGCGACGAAATGCTGGTAAAAGCTGCCGGTTCAGACAGAATACCTCTCCCTATTTCAAGCCTGTCTTACGATGCCGTAAAGAATAAGCTGACCGTATATTTTGACATCGACCCAAAAGACTATGAAGAGGGTGCACAGGTCATTGTTACAAAAGAACAAAAGACAGATAAATACAACTGCATCGCGGCAAAAGCCATACATCAGGACGAAATGGGCAGTGATTATGTGTATGTCATACGGGAAAAAAAGAGTATTTTAGGACATGAGCTTGTGTGCAGAATGAAATATGTGCAGGTCTTTTTAGAGGACGAAGAATATGCAGCCGTGAATCTTGATGACGGATCGATCACAGAATCTGATGTGATTGTGCTGCATTCTGATCAGGCAATCGCAGACGGAGATAAAATACGCCTGCTGGATGCTGAACCTATGCGATTGCATTAACAGCTAAACAGATTCCATGATCTCCAGCAGAATCCCTAGATCATCAAGCTGTTCTTCTACTTCCATCCGCCGTCTGCTGCTTTCTTCCCTCTTCGTACTGCTTTCCAGTGCCTGCAGGATCTTCTGTTTCTGCCTGCCGTCCCGTTTAAGCATCTGAATCAGCACCGGATGCTTTTCGTAGACCAGGCATGCACCGTACTGGTCCATAACCCGCCAAAAACGTGCTGCTGCCTGCGTTTCCTGCTGATTTATGATCGTGGCAGACGATTTCAGTTTTGCCAAAAACAACTGCTTCATTTTTTCATATTTACTTTTCAAAACGGTTTGATATGTACCAGTATCATCCTTTACAACATGCAGAACTGGGTAAAATTTTCCATCTTCAAGCACCAGATTTTCCCTGTCTATAAACAGACCCTGCTCCCGCAGAAGCCTGCGCACTTTCTCTGCATCCGACTGTGGCGACAAAATAAGCTCACTGACATCCCGCACGATATCAGGTGACGACTCCAGAATCTGAATAATGGTCAGCCCGCCCATGCCCGCGATCACCACGCTGTCAGCTTCGCCCGGCATAAGCTTTTTCATCCCGTCAGAAAGCCTTGTCTGAATGCTGCCTGTAAGGCCTGCGGCTTTGATATGCCCGTCTGCCTGCTGCAGCGGCCCGCTGCGGATATCCATTGCAACTGCACTTGGGCATCTGCCGCACTGTATCAAATATATCGGCAGATGTCCGTGATCTGTACCGACATCTGCCACCCGGTTCCCCGGTGTTACAAAATCCGCTGCGGCCTGCAGCCGCTTTGATAATTTCTGTGCCATGTTTACTCCAAATAATCCTTCAGCTTTCGGCTTCTGCTCGGATGGCGCAGCTTGCGCAGCGCTTTTGCTTCGATCTGGCGGATGCGTTCTCTTGTTACGTTAAATTCCTTGCCGACTTCTTCCAATGTACGCGCCCTGCCGTCCTCAAGGCCGAAGCGCAGCGTCAGTACTTTCTGCTCACGTTCCGTCAGAGTGCCAAGCACTTCTCCCAGCTGTTCTTTCAGCAGTGTAAATGCAGCTGCATCTGCCGGTACCGGCACATTGTCATCCTGAATAAAATCACCCAGATGCGAATCCTCTTCCTCTCCGATCGGCGTCTCTAAAGATACCGGCTCCTGAGATATTTTTAGGATCTCGCGCACCCGGTCTACCGGCATATTCATCTGTGCCGCAATTTCTTCCGGGGTAGGTTCACGCCCCAGCTCCTGCAGCAGCTGTCTGGATACGCGGATCAGCTTGTTGATCGTCTCTACCATATGCACAGGTATCCGGATCGTTCTCGCCTGATCTGCAATGGCTCTTGTAATTGCCTGGCGAATCCACCATGTAGCATAGGTCGAGAACTTGTAGCCCTTGCGGTAATCAAATTTTTCAACGGCCTTGATCAGTCCCAGATTTCCTTCTTGAATCAGATCCAAAAAGAGCATCCCGCGTCCTACATACCGCTTTGCAATGCTGACAACGAGACGAAGATTTGCCTCAGCCAGCCGCTTTTTGGCCTCTTCTCCGACATCCTGCTCTAAAATCAGCTTATTGATCTCCTGATTATACTCTGCTTTTTCTGCTTCTGAGTCCGTCTTGTCCCTGCGTCCTCTTAAAATAATAACCTTTTCATGTGCAACCGTGCCATTTTCCATCTTCTGGGCAAGGTCAATCTCTTCTTCCGCGCTCAGAAGCGGCACTTTCCCGATCTCTTTTAAGTACATGCGCACCGGATCTTCTATGCTTACGCCGTCCGGCACTGTCAGATCTATATTTTCTACCTCAACATCGTCTTCATCGTCAATTAAAATATCATCATCATCATCGTCCGAAATACGCAGTACATCCACATTATGGATCTCTAAGTATTCCAATACGCTTTCGATCTGTTCTGCTGACAAAAACATGCTCTGGAATGCATCGTTGATTTCCTGATATTCCAGCATATTCTTTTTCTTTTTTGCCCGTTCTACCAGACTGTTCAGCGTTTCTAAGAATTTCTGCTGGTCAAACACTGCCTGTTCAGCATCGGTTCCATTTGCGGATTCCTGCGTACGCCGCATCGTCTTTTTGTTTTCTTCCATATTTGCCATTTTTTCATCCTCTCTTGGTTTCATATGCTTATCTTCATTCCGGTAATTCCAGTAAAAATTCTTTTTTCCGCAATGCTTCAACCATTTTTTTCTCTTGGAGCATCTGACTGAAACGCTCCTGCATACCGTCTGGATCGCGGTTTTCGCTCAGCATCTGAATATGATTTTCTTTCAGCTTTAATATTGTATCCTTCAGCGCCTGTCCACGTTCCGTACGGGTTTTCACCTCCTGAATCGTCTCGTGGAATGCAGACACAATCGCCCGCTGCTCCTCCATATCCTCAAAATGCCCGGGAATCTGTGCCAGATTTACCTTTCCCTCTTCTAGCTGTGCAAACAGTGCCTCTGCAGCCAGCCTGCATATTTCATCTGGAAAATCCTCCGGCGTAATATATGCACGGATCACCGGAAACAGTGCCGGCTCCTCACTGAGCCATGTTAACAGAAGCTTCTGTGATTTTTTTAAGCCGTCCTCCCTGCCGCGTTCTTTTTTTTGTATGCCGGATTTAAGCGGCTCGGGCCTTTTTACCATGCCCATCTGCGTGCTGACACGGTCAACCAGCCTGCGCAGGTTTTCGAATCCGATCTGATACTTTACCGCCACCGCTTCTATATAGTTATTACGTTCAATCTCTTCTGAAAATTCTAACAGCTTTCTGGCTGCTTCATTATAAAAGGCTGTCTTTCCCTGCGGATCTTCCATATTATAATTCTGCTCTAAAATACGGATTTCAAACATAAAGCTGTTTTCCGCCTGATCGATCCGCTCCTGATAGGCCTTTGCTCCCAATGCTTTGATAAATTCATCAGGATCTTTATATGGCTGCATATTGACCACCTTTGCAGTAATCCCGGCATCTTTTAAAATCGGTATCGCCCGAAGCGCAGCCTTAATGCCCGCCCCGTCACTGTCAAATGTCAGATATGCCTCCTTTGCATACCTCCGCAGCAGATTGGCATGACCGCTCGTAAACGCCGTGCCTAAAGAAGCCGCTGCATTATCAAATCCCGCCTGATGCAGCGCAATTACATCCATATATCCTTCACAGAGCAGGATCTGCGGGCGCTTCGACTGGCGCGCCAGATTCAGCCCGTACAGATTCCTGCTTTTTTCAAAAATCTGCGTCTCTGGAGAATTTAAGTATTTCGGTTCGCCCTCTCCCATGACCCTGCCGCCAAATCCGATAATCTTATTATGCACATTCATAATCGGAAACATCGCCCGGTTCCAGAATTTATCATGTGCACCTCGTTTTTCATCGACCGCAACCAGACCCGAATCCGTCAGCAGCTTATCTTCATATCCTTTGGATTTCAGATACCGGTACAGGTCATCGCTGTATTTATCCGAATAGCCAAGCCCAAACCGTTTCATCGTCTCATCAGACAGCCCCCGTCCGCGGAAATAATCAAGCGCATGTGCGCCGTGCCCACTGCGCAGCAGCATATAGTAATATTTACCTGCCTCACGGTTGACTTCAAACAATCTGGAGCGGTAATCGGATTCCCGTTTTGCCTGCTCTGACAGCTCTCTGGCAGGGAGCTGAATCCCTGCCCGCTGTGCTAACAGCTCCACCGCTTCTTTAAACGAATAATTCTCATACTGCATGATAAATGTAAACACATTTCCGCCTGCTCCGCACCCAAAGCAGTGATAGAGCTGCTTCGTATGCGACACATGAAAGGAACCTGTCTTTTCATTGTGAAACGGACACAGTCCCGCATAGCTGCTGCCTTTTTTCTGCAGCCTTACATATCCGGAAATGACATCTACAATATCATTCGCAGAACGTACCTCTTCTATTAATTCATCTGAATAATACGGCATCTGCCTGACTCCTTCTTTCCAGTTTCCGACAGTGCATGACAAAAACCGCAGCACTGCTGTTCTATCCGATATCAAATCTTAATTATTTTTATACCTGCCACTGCAGCGGTATAAAATATTCATTAAATTTTTCAATAGCGTATTGATCCGTCATGCCCGCTATATAATCACAGACTGCCCTGTCCTGCTTTTCACCTGCTGCGATCATATCCGTATACTGTACCGGCATCTGCTGCGGCTGCTTCATATAATAGCGGAACAGCCTCTCCAGCATCTCCTTTGCTTTCTTTTCCTCGCTTTTTGCAATCGCATTATGGTATAGATTTTTAAACATATACTGGCGCAGCCCTTTCATTGCATGCTCGACCTCGGGCGACATCCGTATATCGTCTCTGTCCATGCTGTTCGTAACAATATTATGTATTAAAGTATTCAGACGCATACGTACAGAATTTCCCAAAACTTCCCTATATTCCACAGGGATATCTTCTTCGCATAAGATTTTTGCGCGCACTGCATCATCTACATCATGATTGATATACGCGATCTTATCCGACAGCCGGACAATCTTTCCTTCTAAGGTCGCGGGCATGCTGCTCATCTGATGATTTAAAATGCCGTCCCGCACCTCCCATGTAAGGTTCAGCCCTTTCCCATGCTTTTCCAGCTTTTCCACAATGCGCACACTCTGCATATTATGGCGGAACCCACCTTCGCACAGGCTGTTGAGCATATATTCCCCTGCATGTCCAAATGGCGCATGTCCCAGATCGTGCCCTAACGCAATCGCCTCTGCCAGATCTTCGTTTAACCTGAGCGCCTTGGCGATCGTACGGGCATTCTGCGATACTTCCAAGGTGTGCGACATCCGTGTTCTATAATGATCTCCCTTAGGCGTCAGAAAAACCTGCGTTTTATTTTTCAGCCTCCGAAAAGCCCTGCTGTGCAGGATTCTGTCACGGTCCCTCTGATATACCGGCCTGATATCACACTGCTCTTCCGGCCTGTCCCTGCCTCTGGATTCATTGCTGAATGCTGCATACCGGCTTAAAAGCGTATGTTCCCGCATTTCCATCTCTTCACGTATCGACATGAGGAATGATCCCTTCCTTCCATCTTTATCCTGTACTGTACCTGTCTGATTGCGAATACCTATTCCGTTTTAATATGTTCTATATTAAAAATTCTGCGTTTTTTTTAAATTTCCTTTATTTTTTTCATATTTTTTGTATAATCAAAAGTATGCACTGAATGCTCTTTTTTACCTATATATATCTTGTCATTCATATATTATACACTATATCGAGGTAATGTGAACAATGTTTGAAAAAATAAAAAAACAGAAAAATTTAATATTATATTTATTATTTTCCTTCATCATTTTTTTATTCCGTATCTGGTATATCAGAGAATCCAACGTACTTGCCATCCGCAATGATGAATATGGTTACTGGACACATGCCGCGCTGTTTTCCGGGCATGACTGGTCTGATGTATTTGCCGGGCATATGAACTGGTATTCTTATGGATACAGCCTGATCCTTACTCCTTTATTCTGGATCTCACATGACCTGCATTTCATGTACAAAACCGCGATTGTACTAAACGGCATTTTCGGCCTCGTTACTTATTTTTTATGCTGCCGGTGTGGACGGATTTTATTCCCAAAATTAAAAATCTGGCTGCTTTATACCATTTCCTTTATGGTATGCATGTACTCTTCTTATATTACGCAGGGGCCGGTTGCATGGAGCGAAACGTTCCTGTACATGCTCGTATGGCTGCTTTTGTATCTGTTTCTGCGCTTTGAAAAGCATCCCGGCGTCAGGCCGGCGCTTGTGCTGAGCCTGTGTATGGCAGCCTGTTATGTTACGCATAACCGTACAATCGGCATAGTAACAGCGTATTTTTTGATTGTGCTGTTCCTGCGCCTGACCGATGCCATTAACTGGAAATTATCTGCTGCACTGCTGGCACCGCTTATTATTATTTTATTTTTAAATGTAAACATAAAAACATATCTGTGTATTGTAGAAGGATTCGGCTTAAAGCCCAAAAACGGGATGGGTGCACAAAAAGACCACCTGCTGTCACTGCTGACACTCGAAGGATGGGAAAATTTAATCCGCGCTCTCTGCGGACAGTTCTGGAGCCTTGCGACATCGACGTTCGGACTGCTGTACTGGGGCCTTGTGCGCTGCATTATGCGCGTACTCAGTGCTTTCCGTACAAAAAAACCAGAAAAGCACACTGTATTTTATTTGTTTACGCTGCTCGCATGTATCGGCACTTTTTTGATCTCTGCGATCAGCCTGATCGACCCGGCCTCCATTACAAATTTAACGTCCGATACAGACCTGACTTATTTTATCTATACCCGCTATAATGAATGTATCATCGGTATACTGCTGCTGCTGGGATTTGTAGAGCTTGCCTCCAGAAAAAAGGACGGCAGGTTTGTGCTGCTTACCGCCGGAGGCATCGGCATATACACAATTGCAGGCATTATCCTATACGACAGCCTGCAGCAGGTAACAGGCACCTGGCATTACCGCTCCTTCTGCGCTGCCGGCCTCGGCTTCTACCGGCTGTTTTCCGAAAAATTTGCAATGCGCTGGTGCACCTTGATTGGAGCCGCGGTATTTTTTATAATGCTGATTCTGCTGTCCGTTTATCCATTCTGCAAAAAAAGGCATCTTCGCCAAACACGCACATCCATTGACAGCTGCAGCGTGCCCCGAAAATACAGCAGGCGCTGCAGACGGCTGCATATGGCACTGGCCTGCCTGCTGCTGACCGCCGCTTTTATCCCGACCGGGCTGTATTCTGCAAGAATCGGAACGATCAGCTCGCAGCTGGGCAAGGTTTCCTCTAAAAATCTTGCAATGTATGATACATTAAAAGAGGTCGTCGGAAACAAGGCTGTCTACTGCACATTGGACAATACAAAAAACTACCGGATTGCATATGAGCTGCAGGTCAACCTGATTGATACACACGTATATTCGATTACAATGGAAGACCTGCCGGTGTATGAAGAAGGATATTTTATCTGCTGCAGCAATGGAAGTCTGGACAGCTTTGAAGGAACCGACTATTACCTGCTGGCACAGAGCAGATCCTATGCCGTTGTCGCAAAAGGCGAGGCGCTGGCAGCTGAGATTTCTTTCAAAACAAAAAAACCGCTGTTAAACCTAAACGAGCTTTCCGAGTGAAATACCGCATTTTATAGTCTGCCGTACTTTAAATTACATTCATAAGCTTCACACTTGGTACTCATAAGGCATGACATATAGCATTTATCCCCAATTTATGAGGCATGCCCACAGGGCATGATATAACGGGCTTTGTTTCTTAAATTGGGGATGGATGATCCGCAGCATCTTAGACATCAGCAGTCCAAGAAGCTTGAGGCGGGGAGTGCAGATCACGGGAATGATTTTTCAAACACGCTCCAACAGCATCCAAGCCGCTCCGGCAGTACCTAAATCCATCCCGCTTTTCATATAATTCCTCTCAGCTCTAAAAAAAGATTAAAAAAGAAAATTGCTCTTACTAACAGTGATACAATAGAGAAAAAAAGAATGGCAATTTCATCAAAATTGCCATTCTTTTATGATGCAGAAGATGGGACTTGAACCCACACGATATTGCTACCACAGGCACCTGAAGCCTGCGCGTCTGCCAATTCCGCCACTTCTGCTTGATTTGTTTTATCTGCTTGACACAATAGATATATTACACTACTTCTATGTAGAAGTCAAGCATATTTTGAAATTTTTTCTAAAAAATTTTACAGACAGAAAAATCCCCTTTATTCCCTGCAAAGCTGAGCATCTTTTGCATATTCACACCATATTTTTTCGAATACCGAACCAGATTTATTGTCCATGGCTTCGCCTGCCCGGTAAAATGCAGGATAGAAATACTGCTGTTTTTTAGAGCAGCAAATAATACTGTTATTTTCAAGAAATTTTATTCTAAAATCCTATTGACATATTTTGATACAAATGCTACAATACATAAGTCGTCGGCGATAGCTGATGAGTTTGCGGAAGTGTCGGAACTGGCAGACGAGCAAGACTAAGGATCTTGTGGGCAATGCGCTCGTGTGGGTTCAAGTCCCATCTTCCGCACTTGTTAAGTGATACGGGAAGCCTTATTTTATAAGGTTTCCCGTGTTTTTTATTCCCACTTTCCGAAAGTACGTTCGGTATGATTATCTTTCTAGTTACAACGCAAGTGCTTTGTCTATTGCTTCTGCCTGTTCTTCTTTCGATTTACGATATTATATTCTGCCACTTCATCCAGAATATGCCTTGCCTTCTGTGTCAACGGAATATCACGATAGCCTGAAATGGTCTTCGTCCACTCCTTTACCCCGTTATTGTCTGCCTGTCTGCGTATGTAAAGGCGGTTTCCCTGCACATCAGACCATTTCAGACCACAGCATTCGCCAATGCGCAGCCCTGTTTCAAACAGGAACAGTATCTGTAGTCCGGCACTTGTTGGATTCTTTTTATACCGTTCCATATCTTCATCAGCAGCATATTCACAGCATTGATTTACAATCATAAGCATACGGCTGAACTTCTTTTTATCCACAGGATAATGCTTTTTCAAAAGGCTTTCTGCCCATTCCCTCAGTTCCAGTGAAGTTACACGCGCCAGAGGCTTTTTTATAATATCCGCGCTTAACGGCTCATTTTCATAATATGCTTTCCACGAAGCCCTGATGCGTCTGATATTATCGCCATTGCTTGGAGTCTCTTTCCAGTTCAGCCAGTCCGCGTATAAATCAGCAAGCGTAATATTCCTTTTGTCATTCCCATAATACCATGAGGCAAGTGCTTCTAACAGGCTTTCTTCAGTAGCGCGGCGGATTTTCCGTCTGCCACCAGACACGGTTTCATCGTCTACAACAGTGAAATAGCCGCTTTTTTCCGTATGATGTATCTCACTTTTTCCGGCTTTGTAATTCAGGCATGTGAATACGCTTTAGAAAATATGGACAGCCCCGAAGGAGACTGAAAAAGCAGAAACTGATTCCTGTCCATACTTCAACACTGGACGTGCCGAAAAACGCCCCAGATTCAAGAGCCGCTGTCTGTGAAAAGCCGGAAAACATTCAGACAGTTAAGGCTTGATTTCCAAAAAGCACGGAAACCAAGCCCCTTACAATGATGCGGTTATCGGCTGGCTTTACACCAGACTGTAACCCCCCACTTGCTTAGGCAAGTGCCTGTCGGCAAAGGGGTTGACAGTCTTCCCTGTCCACCCGCCGCTTCGTCATATCGACAGCCATTTTTAGCAAACTCACATGCGCATTCTACGCACTGCAAAAAAAATAAATGATTATACAAAAAGGCATATCAGATTTTTACTATCTGATATGCCCCCATATCTCTAAATTACTTTAATTATGCCTAGCAGTATGTCACAGACCCATCTCCAGACTGTCAGACAATGCCTGTCCTGTTAATATTTACTGTATATCTGCCCCCTGTTTCCGGCATCGATCACACAAATAATTAATTCATTATTGTTCACTTTATAAATAATCCGGTAATCGCCCACACGGAGCCTGTAAAGCCCCATGCTTTTCCTGCCTTTCAGACGCTTTATATCGTTTCCCGCCGGCAGTTCGTGAATCGCCCTTAAAACCCTTTCCTTATCTGGCTTTGGCAGTTTTATGATAAACTTTTCTGCCAGTTTTTCAATGATGATTCTGTACTTTTTCACAATGCAATCCCTTCCCTTGCCGCCAGTTCTTCAAGTGTAACTGTTTCATGCTTTTCTGGGTCCGGATTATTTAGATATTCTTCCACTAATTTTTCACAATACAAGTCATCCTCTATATCATCGTCAAACTGTATTCCCCTCAAAAAAAGAAGCAGACTGCTGATTTTATATTCCGGCAGTTTATCAATAATCTGTTTGGCTAACTCTCTTTCACTCATAACGAACCCCTCCTTAATATCGCAATTCCCGCACTTTGAACAAATACGATACAGTAACAGCTTTTTAACTTTCCTACACTTTTCATGCATAGTTTAGCACCTTTTCTATTGGAAATCAAGAACCGGATTTTGTCTGGTACGTTTTCGGTACGGTGGGCAGATGAAGCGCCGGAACCCTCCTTTTTTCAATGATTTTCAGCGGGTATGGGTTTTCAAGTCCATCTTCCGCATTTAGCCCTAGAGCGTGTTTGAAAAATCATTCCCGCGATCTGCACTCCCCACTTAGCGGAGAATCTATCCCAAATTTAATCAACATAGCCCGCTATGCCTCATAAATTTGGGATGAATTCTCCATATCATGCCCGTTGGGTACCAAGTGTGAAGCACATCTCACGGAAAGCATTTTTCAAACACGCTCTAGTAAATTTAAAGTTTACTAGGTTTTTTTCTTTCTAAAAATTTCTATTTATTCCTTTTTTACTCGTAAGACCGATTTACAGTTTTCTGGACGTTTGACGAGCACAAGAAAGGAGCATTTCCATGAAAAAATTATCCTTTAAAAACTCAGACAACTTAACCGTGGACGAAGCGTTCCAGCTGTTCACTTGAAAGAACAGACCTTAACACCTGCTGCAGTTTACCGCATACCGCCTTCCTTATTCTCTGGTCTAATCCTGCTTTTGATATACATATGATGATCTCTCCTTTATATGATAGAATTTTTGATTTTTACTGGCTTGATTTTTGATTTATGCAAATTAAAAAGGTGTAAGGCCTTAATAATTCAATAAGACTTTACACCTCTGTATTATCAATTAAATGCTGCTGTTCAGTTTCTATTTTTGAGTATATTCATTGCCTCATCTTCAGATGGTCTATGAGTTTCAATAAATACTATAAACTCATTTATTTTATCTGCATCCCATCCCTCTTGTGTCAATTTAAGAATAATGTTAGTTGTTTCTGCTGCTGTCATATCTGTTACCATCCTTCCACCGCCTTTATGATTGATATAATATTATTTGCTGCTGCAATTATTATAGCGGATTATGTAAGAGGTGTAAAGCCTTAGGATATACCAGTTACAGTCTGAGAAAAGATAAAATATTTGGTGAATTTTCTTCCTTTTTAAATTTCTTATAAAACTTCTTTTTCAGATCATCAAATGGCGTTTTACCCAAATTTATGAGACATAGCGGGCTATGTTGATTAAATTTGGGATGAATTATCCGCAAAGCGGGGAGTGCAGATCACGGGAAAGAAAGAGCTTTGCCAAAAATCATACCGCACAAATATAGTCCCGGCATCAGGAATAATATTGCATAAAAATAAAATTTTTCCACATATTAATAAAACCTTCACATAACCCGCACACATTTACCACACAGGAGGTTCCTAATATGCATAAGCTGAAATCCGTTGAAACACTCAGCTGCCTTATTACCTTAGCAGGCGGTATCCTGCTTCATTTCGTGTACGGCTGGAGCGGGCATTCACCGCTTGCCGCATGGATTGCCCCGGTCAATGAATCGGTCTGGGAGCATTTAAAACTATTGTTCTACCCGCTGCTGTTCGTAAGCATAGCAGAGTATTACCTGCTGGACCAGCCGGACACCGATTACTGGAATATTAAGACCTATGCCATATTAATCGGCATGGCTTTTATTACTGCGGGCTTTTATACGTACAGCGGCATACTCGGCTTTACATGGATTCCGGCTGATATCGGCCTGTTCTTCGCAGGCGTTATTCTGGCATTCTGCTACAGCTGCCACTATCTGAAAGAAGGCACCCGCTACACACTGTCAAATATTCCTTTTTTCCTGATTCTGGCTGTCTGCGCACTCGCATTTATTCTATTTACCTGGATGCCTCCGCATATTGCATTATTTGCCGCTCCTTAATTGATTTCGACTACAATCCAAAATTATTTGCATAGTGACTTTATTCGCCTGAT
The DNA here is from genome assembly GCA_910586445.1 of uncultured Eubacterium sp. Lineage (GTDB taxonomy): Bacteria > Bacillota > Clostridia > Lachnospirales > Lachnospiraceae > Eubacterium_J. The sequence goes on along the minus strand of CAJUHV010000007.1, from coordinate 25,649 downwards.
ATGTTAAAATCAGGTACGATAGCATAAAAAAGCAATAAGGAGGAGGCCATATGAAAACAGATATACAAATCGCACAGGATGCCAGCCTGCTGCACATCCGCGAAATCGCAGCCGCATACGGCATAGACGAAGACGATTTAGAATTATACGGCAGATATAAGGCAAAGCTGTCCGATGATCTCATTGCAAGGACAAAAGACCAAAAAGACGGAAAGCTCATACTTGTCACTGCCATCAATCCCACGCCTGCCGGTGAAGGAAAGACTACCACAAGCATAGGCCTTGGTCAGGCATTTGGAAAGCTAGGAAAAAAATGCCTGCTTGCCCTGCGTGAGCCTTCCTTAGGGCCGTGCTTCGGCATCAAAGGCGGCGCTGCAGGCGGCGGTTATTCGCAGGTCGTTCCGATGGAAGACCTCAATCTGCATTTTACCGGAGATTTTCATGCCATCACCGCAGCAAACAATCTGCTTGCTGCACTCTTAGACAACCACATCCAGCAGGGAAACGCGCTGAATATTGACACCAGACAGGTTGTGTGGAAACGATGCATGGATATGAATGACCGCTCCCTGCGCAATATTGTTGTAGGACTCGGCTCCAAATCGGACGGTTTTGTTCGGGAAGATCATTTTGTGATCACAGTTGCTACTGAGATTATGGCTATCTTATGCCTTGCTTCCGATATGGCCGACTTAAAAAAACGCCTGAGCGAAATCATTGTTGCTTATAATTATGAAGGTGCCCCTGTGACTGCCGGACAGCTGCAGGCCGTCGGCGCAATGGCAGCACTGTTAAAGGACGCCCTAAAGCCAAACCTGATCCAGACCCTGGAACACACTGGAGCAATCGTGCACGGCGGCCCGTTTGCAAATATCGCTCACGGATGTAATTCCATACGTGCTACCAAAACTGCATTAAAGATCGCCGATTATGTCATTACCGAAGCCGGATTCGGTGCAGACCTGGGTGCGGAAAAATTCTTTGACATCAAATGCGGCAAGGCAGGGCTGAAGCCGGATGCCGTCGTACTCGTCGCTACCGTACGTGCCCTAAAATACAACGGCGGAGTCCCTAAGGCAGATCTTTCCACAGAAAACTTAGAGGCTCTTAAAAAAGGCATATGCAACTTAGAAAAGCATATTGAAAACCTGCAGAAATATCAGGTGCCTATCGTCGTAACACTGAATTCATTCCTGACAGATACTGCGGCAGAATACGAATATATCCGCAGCTTCTGTGAAGAAAAAGGCTGTGAATTTGCCTTATCCAGAGTATGGGAAAAAGGCGGCGAGGGCGGTATCGAGCTGGCGGAAAAAGTATTACAGACGCTGGAGGAAAAAACCTCTGATTTTAAGCCTTTATATCCAGACGACCTGCCTTTAAAAGATAAAATACACACCGTTGCGACACAGATTTATGGTGCCGCTGACGTAGCCTATACGCCTGCTGCCGAACGGACACTTGCGAAATTGACAGAGCTTGGTTTTGGAAACCTTCCGGTATGTATTGCCAAGACGCAGTATTCTTTATCCGACGATCAGTATAAGCTCGGCCGGCCGAGCGGATTTACATTAAATGTCCGCGATGTCTATGTAAGTGCCGGAGCCGGATTTGTAGTCGTGCTGACCGGAGCCATTATGACTATGCCAGGATTGTCCAAGACGCCTGCTGCATATGGAATTGATGTAGATGAAAACGGGCATATAACCGGGCTGTTCTAGAGCATGTCTGAACATGCCGTAAAAACATAAAATATAATAATAAAATAATAAGATAGAGAGATAGAAAGATTTCGTTCTCAAAAACTTTCTGAAAAACAGGCCTGCCAGCTAATATATTGGTCAGGCCTGTTTTCGTATAAATGCAATTTTCCGTTACTGTTCACACAGGACTTGCATTCACTGCAAAGTCCGTATGATTTTCCATTAAAAACATCACTCTTTTACACTTTTCAATTGACATGATTAATATTAATATATATAATGATTTTATATATTACGATTGGAGGTTTATCATATTATGCACGACAGAGATCTACTGTTTAACGATTTTTTACTCTACCTTTCAAAATGGAGATCTGGCGAAACACCAGATCAAAAGCAGTTTTTTAAAAATAAGCCTTACCACCAGCTATGGAACTGTTTTCTCCCTTTATTTTTCAAAGGCATCTGCACTGCATCTATGCAGGCTGCACTAGAGCGTGTTTGAAAAATCATTCCTGTGATCTGCACTCCCCACTTTGCGGATAATTCATCCCAAATTTAATCAACATAGCCCGCTATGCCTCATAAATTTGGGATAAATTCTCCACTAAGTGTGAAGCACATCTCACAGAAAGCATTTTTCAAACACGCTCTAGAACATGAAAAATGGAAACTACTAAAAAGCAGCTTATCCGATGATGAGGCTCTGGATACGATTCTGTTAGAAAAATTATTGTATCATTTTTACCTCGGCAATGACAGGCAGATTGCAGAACTGGCCGCTCATTATGCCTCTGATCAGCTGCGTGCAGAATATGCCATATTACTTAATCAATTATGGAGTGCCGAAGATAACGACGGCAAAGAATATACGAAAAATAAAACTTCCTGCGAAGTTCCTATAAATATGACAGTTGAAATGGATAAACCGGACGACAGCTCAAAACCGTCTTATCTGGAACAGTGCTTTCTGGGCATTCAGATGGAAGTAGACAGCCTGCTTGAAATCCAAAAAATTGAACATATCATCCGAATGCTGAAGCTGAATATACCAAAAAAAGTCATATGCGCTCTTTTTCCAGATATGGACCCGCTGTATCTGGATACGATCATCAGCTATATAGACGACGATACGCTTGATCTATATCATAGGCTGTTCAATAAACAGCTGGTAACTATAAAGCCTCCCATATTCAATGATAAAAATTTATCTCATGGAGAAGCACGCATTTATCAGCTTTTACAATATTATTTTAATATGCAGCATTCAAATAAATGATCAAAACAGCAAAAAGTGCATAATGTTAATATTTAAAGATCCAGACTTTATACCGTCTCCTCAAACAATGATTTATTGCAATGATTTTTAAGCCGCTGCCATTCAATCGGCAGCGGCTCAATGTTTACACTGTTTGGTACTCTATATCTACTTATAGTTCTCCATTTATACAGCTATGCAGAACATCCCTATCCTGACCTTAACTTACTGCTCGCGCTCCTTATTCACATAAGAATACGCATTCGAAATCTTTGCATTTTCTGCCGTCAGCTCGACCGGCTCCCTGTAATAAGCAATAACCGGAGTCCCTACCTGCAGAATCTGGTATAACTCCTCTGCCTTTTCAGGCGGCATATTGATACAGCCATGCGAACCAGATGTCTTATAAATCTCCTGTCCAAACTCATTCCGCCAGTCTGCATCATGGAACCCTACATTATACGCAAACACCATAAAATAATCTACGTCAGACTCATAAGTTTCCCCGACCAGCGTAGCATCCCTCTCCTTGTACACAATCTTGTATACACCATCCGGCGAGCCGTTGTTTCTGCTGATATTGCCTGTTACGACATCTGTTTCCAGCTTCAGCTTGCCCTTTTCATAATAATACATATGCTGGTTTGTATAATCGACCTCAATGTAAGTATCCCCGATATCATATGTCTCACTTTTTACAACTGCGGTCTGGTTAAATACCGGCTCACGCTCGATTGTTTTGCCAGACTGTATTTCCGACAAAAGCTGTGCCTTTTCCTTTTCCTTATCAATGACCCAGCCATAATCGCCGCCGCCGATTTTTACCTTGCCTCCTGCAGTCGTCTTAAACTCTCGTATATCTCCATAAGTATTGTATTTGCTTGCCAGATACTGCACATAATTCGTCACCTTGGACTCATCAAATACGACTGAATAATCATCCCCGATTGTAATCCATTCCTTAATTGTCTGGTGGTCCAGCACTTCTCCATTTTCGCCCACATCATATTTAATCGTCGTTTTCAGATAGGAATTGATTTCTGTCAGAGCTTCTGCCAAATGTGCATCGTCCGATTTTACCTTAGGCTGTTTATAAACCTCATCCGTCAGCTGCAGCTCTTCCTCTCCAAAATCAACTGCTTCACGTGCCAGCTTCTGGACTTTTGCGAGCTTTAACTGATTGCCTGCTTCTGCTTCAACCAGCTCAAATCCTACCTCTGTCTCCTGCAGGTATGCATCCTTAGGCTTTTTAATATAATCCGGCTGAAAACACTCCAGCTCAGAGATCTTCTGATCCAGTTTCTGTTCATTATATGCAGCCGATACCTCCAGATCAAATTCTTTTTTACCTTTTCTCTCTGAAAGCCACTTATAATTATCCTGCTGCTCTAAAATATCTTTGATTTCGGTACCCGGCACATATGCATAATCAATGTCAGGCCCTATGATCTGGTACTTTTCCCCGTCACGGGTCTTAATTGTAAAAATATAATCCGCAACTTCCCGCGCTACCTTATCCTCTGCTTCCTCTACCGTCATCTTATCCACTGCGACGCCGTTGAGCACCGTTCCCGGGAAAAAATGCCTCGCATAATAGGATGCCGTACAAAAATAACAGACCAGGAGTGCGATCAGCAAAAAAATCAAAACGATGGCTGAAACAATCAGTGCAGACTTTGCTGCCGACTTCTGCTTTCTCATTCTCTAAACCTTCCTTCCCAGACAGCCCCGACTGTCTACTTCTTGTACCCTATTCTAACAGAATCCGGGATTTTTGGCTACCTTACTTTGACAGTAAAATACCGCTCAATAATAAAATGCGTCATATAATCTACAAAAAATAAGGTAAACCGACAATTTTTTTCTTGATTCGTATCATAACCGATACCGGCATCAGATCAGCCACAAAAAAAACAGAAAAATCATTCATTTCCAAATTATCTGCCTGCCTCTTTTGCGCATATGTACTGCTTTAGACAAAACACAAAAAGGGGCTGTCGCACTAAGCAAAACATATACAAGATATAGTATAGAAGAATGATTTATACCAACTATATCTTGTATCATTTTTCTTAATGCGACAGCCCATTTCCACATTTTATCACTAACAATTCTGGAGCGTGTCTTAAAAATCATTCCCGCGATCTGCACTCCCCATTTCAAGCTTCCTGGACTACTAATGTCTAGGATGATGCGGAGAATTTATCCCCAGCAGTTCCAGCTTACCATGTTTTTTCAATCCTATTACAACCAAACTCTTAATCATATCATAAATCACGGCAAATACCGGAACGCCTACCAATATGCCTGCAAACCCGAAAAAGCCCTGAAACAGCGTAATAGAAAAAAGCACCCAGAACCCGGTCAGCCCTACGCTGTCTGCCAGCAGCTTCGGCCCTAAGATATTTCCGTCAAACTGCTGCAGTACAATGATAAATACAATGAAAATCACACAGTTTAACGGACTGGAAATCAATACCAGAAGCGCAGATGGGACTGCACCGATATACGGCCCGAAATAAGGTATGATATTGGTGACGCCGACGATCACGCTGATCAGCACCGCATTTGGAAAATCCATGGCAAACGTCATGATCAGGCAGAATATGTAGCAGAGCACGCCCACTATGGCGCTGTCTAAGATCTTTCCTCCAAAAAATCCTACAAACGTCTTGTCAACAAACGTCACTTCCTCCAGTATCTTATCCGCCCATTTTTCTTTAAACACGGCGTATAATACCAGCTTTGCCTGCCCTGCCAGTACTTTGCGGTCCAGCAGCAGGTAAATACAGATAATCAGTCCGATCACAGCATTGCTGATCATTCCAAATACAGAGCCGACCGTATTCGCAAATCCTCCCATCATCCCCTGCATCGTAGGCAGCAGCTCTGAACCTGCCCACTGCTCCAGCCTGTTTTCCAGACTGGTAATTCCGGTATTTACATATCTCTGCGCTACCTCATTTCCATCTAACATGCCGGTCAGCCAGTCAGCAAACTGGTCAATTTTCTGCGGCACCGCATTAATTAATATCATAATGCTGCTCACCATCTCAGGAATTACCATGCTCAGCAGCAGGTAAATAATAAGAAATGTCAGGATCATTACCAAAAGCACCGTCAGTCCCCGCGCCATCTTTTTCTGCTTTTGAGGCAGCACCGCTTCCATTCTCTTTTCTAAAAAATTGCACGGCGTCTTTAACAGATATGCCAATACCCCGCCAAATATAAACGGCTTTAAAACTCCCAGAATCCAATGAAACGCCTCACTGATCTGTCCAAATTTCTGTATGGCAAAATATAGCAGAATTGCCAGCGCAAGAGAGACAAAGCCTGTCAGTGACTGATAAAAGATTCTCTTCCAATCTTCTTTCCTCATAGCACCCCTTCTCCTTTCGTATATGGGATTTCATCTCCCTATTCCATATACGATAATATATTCACTATAACATGTCAAGCATATCGCCCTTTCTGTACCCGCTGATTTGTGATATAATAAATTAATTACATAAAATTCAAAACAGGAGGACAACAGGCCATGCACAATGAATATGACAACCCAAAATTTTTCGAAGAATACGCCAAAATGTCCCGCAGCAGGGACGGATTAAGTGCAGCCGGAGAATGGCATCAGTTAAAGCCCTTGTTCCCTGCGCTCCAGGGAAAAAGCATGCTTGACTTAGGGTGCGGATACGGCTGGCACTGCAGGTTTGCGGCAGACCAGGGCGCCGAACGGGTACTGGGGCTTGATCTGAGCACAAAGATGATTGCAGAAGCCAAAAGGCGCAGCGCAGGCAGCCTGATTGAATATCGTGTCTGCGGAATAGAAGCCTATGAGTATCCAAAAAATGAATGGGACTGCGCCGTCTCAAATCTTGCCCTGCACTATATCAAAAATCTGGATCAAATATTTCAAAAAGTACATCAGACGCTGAAACCGGGCGGGATATTTATTTTTAATATCGAACACCCGGTTTTTACCGCAGCAGCCGGGCAGGACTGGATCTATACAGACACCGGGACACCTTTATACTGGCCGGTTGACAGCTATTTTTATCCGGGTGAACGCAGCACGCACTTTTTAGGATGTGAGGTAATAAAACAGCACCACACGCTGACACAGATATTAATGGGACTGTTAAACAGCGGTTTTGAGCTTAAAGCAGTAGAAGAAGCAGTGCCGCCCACAGACATGATGGATATTCCGGGCATGAAGGATGAGCTGCGCCGTCCTATGATGCTTCTGGTAAAGGCCGCAGCTGCCAAGGCTTAGCCTTAAAAGCTTTTATTCACAAAGATCGTATTTGACGACATCAATCACTGCTGTGCCATCCACAAAGAAAGAGATCCCGTCTGCAGTCTGATCCGTGTACATTGTTGCACTCAAAACCTGCCTGCCGTCATCGACAAATACTTCCACACTAAAGCGGTCAAGAATGATTCTCAGCTTCAGTTTTGTATCTGCACCTTCTACAAAACTACGTCTCTGGTGTATAATTGCCCTCCTGGAGCCGGAAAACTTCCTGTCTATTTTAAGTATAGACTCTCTTGGCCGAAAACTCAGGGAAGTATGATAATTTTCATCCTGCGCAAACCGTACCGCAAACTTCTGGTACAGCTTTTGTCCTTCCTCCGGCCGCACCACCAGTTCCATATCCACACATCTTCCATGGATGCCGTCAAGCCGGAGGATATTGGAAAAAGAAACACTGTTGTATTCCACCTTGCTGTACCGGAATTTCTCCAGCTCCCTCACTGGTGTCTGATACAGTTTCCCATCTTTTATGGCAAGTTCTCTCGGCAGGCTCATCTGCCCCATCCAAGGCTCTTCCGGCAGACGCAGGCTGCAGGTATCCCAGTTCTGCATCCAGCCGATCATGACACGGCGTCCATCCGGTGTAAGCACCGTCTGCGGTGCATAAAAATCAATACCATAATCAACAGATTGATTATGCAGCTCCATAAATGTTTCCGTTTCTTCGTCATAATCACCGATGAGACACAGCGTCCCATTTCCATTGTGATATTCCAGTCCCTGTGGGAGCATATCCTGCGGACTTGCCAGCAGAACCCATTTTCCATCCAATTCAAAAAAATCTGGACATTCCCACATCCTGCCATAACGGTCATTATTTGCAGCTAATACTTTTTTGTAATTCCATCTGAACCCGTCTGGACTGGTGTACAATAAAATCTGCCCGCTCCCACCCGTCTGCCTGTTTCCAATCACACAGGCATAGGAGCCATCTTTTTTCTGCCATATCTTCGGATCTCTGAAATCAAAACGGCTGCCTTCATCAGGAAGATCCTTCTCATCCAGTACCGGGTTTTGTTCATACTTCTCGTAATCTATTCCGTCTCCCACAGCCAGGCATTGTGTCTGAACCTCGCGGAATTCCCCGTTTTTCTGGCGCTCCTTCAACACGCCTGTATACATCAGCAAATGCCTGCCATCAGGAAGTGCTGCCGCACTCCCTGAAAAACATCCATCCTTATCATAGAACTCATCTGGAGCAAGCGCTGCCGGCAGATATTCCCAGTGCAGGAAATCTCCGCTCACCGCATGTCCCCAGTGCATCGGTCCCCACTTGGACTCATACGGATAGTATTGATAAAACATATGATACTTCCCTTTATAATACGAAAACCCATTCGGATCATTTAACCATCCAACGCGTGCACACAAATGGAAATTAGGGCGCTCTTTCTTTTGAATTGTTTTTTCCACCATATCCTCATATTTACGCGCCTCACGCAGTGTCTGACTTGTCATACAGACCTCCTTATAATTTTATTTTACAGCCCCTGCAACAACACCGCCAATAATCTGTTTCTGCAATACCACATAAAGAATCAATATCGGCAGTATACACAAAATAAGACCTGCCATAATCGTTCCATAATCCGCCGAATAAGTCCCATAAAAACTATACGTGGAAAGCGGCAGCGTAAGGAGTTCTTTATCCGTCAGCACCAATGATGGCAGAAGGAAATCATTCCAAAATGCCAGTGCGTTTAGGATAACCATGGTTGAAATAATTGGTTTCAGCAGCGGGAACACAATCATAAAAAATGTCTGTATATGCGTACATCCATCAATACATGCCGCTTCCTCCAGTGCAATAGGTACATTTCCTTTGATAAACCCATGAAACATAAATACTGACATAGCCATGGCGAAACCGGTATGCATGAAAATCAGGGTCAGCCTGTGGTTTAATATGTTCAGCGTCCCGCCATAAATGCTTACCAACGGAATCATGATCGCCTGAAAAGGAATAATCATGGACGCCACCATTAATACAAATGTTAGTTTTGAAATAATATTATCATGCCTTACGATATAATAAGCAAGCATAGCTGCAAATATTGTCACGAATACAGTTGCCAGACCTGTCACAAACAAGGAATTTTTAATGGCATTTAAAAAATCCATCTGTGTAAACGCCTTTTCAAAGTTGTCAAAAGACAATCCTTTGATGGTAAACAGCCATGAGAACGGACTTTTTATAATATCCCTTTTCTGCTTCAGGGAATTGATGATCACCATCAGAAATGGAAACATATATACGATAAAGATCAGTATCAGCCCTGTCATTGATAATAAATTTATAAGCTGCCTTTTATTTCCGCCGATTTTAGTTTTTTTCATTATGCCTCTACCTCCTGTTTTTTTGTTAAATATACCTGCAGCCCGCTGATACCTGCTACTACAAGGAATAAAACCAACGCCTCTGCCTGGCCGACGCCAAACTGCCTGGATGTAAATGCCTTTTCATATACATGCATTGCAGCCATTTCCGTACTTCCATAAGGGCCTCCTGAGGTCAATGACAGATTCATGTCATATACCATAAATGCTCTTGAAAGCGTAAGGAAAAGGCAGATGGTTATGGATGACATCATAAGTGGAAGTATGATATTTTTTAGCTTAACCCATCCGCTGGCTCCGTCAATACTTGCCGCCTCCATAACATCCTCATTCAGTCCCATAAAACCGGCTACATAAATTAAAATCATATATCCAGACAGCTGCCAGACAGATACCAGAACAAGTGCAGCAAATGCCTTATTCGGATCAGAGAGCCACGAACTTTCAAATAATTCCCATCCGGTATTTTCCCCAATTCCCACAAATACTCTGGAAAAAACGAACTGCCAGATATATCCCAATACAATCCCGCCTATCAGATTCGGGGTGAAAAATCCGGTTCTGAAAAAACTCTGTCCCCTGATTCCCCTTGTCAAAAGATATCCAATCGCAAATGCAATAACATTTACCAGAATAACAACTAAAATAACATACTTAAACGTCAGCAGCAGCGACATCCAAAACTGCTTATCCTGCATTACACCTGCGAAATTTTTAAATCCTATAAGCTTCTTTACCTGAGATACTCCGTTCCAGTCAGTAAACGTTAGATAGATTCCATATAAAAACGGAATAATCACAACTGCAAAAAAACAAAACATGCCTGGTAATGCAAAAAAGCTAAAATCTTTTATCCTGTCTTTCCATTTCATACCTTATTCTCCTTTTCATCACTGTTCTTTCCAGTATTCCGTAATAGCCTGCCTCACTTCTGCCCTGTCACTTCTGTCTGCCAGATATTTCTGCATTGCTGCGCCAAGAACGGACCAATGGTCGTTTGGTACGATAGCTGAGGCATTGAAAGCCCTGCCCGTCTGGACATGTTTATAAATGTCACGGCTTAATGGATCGCCTGGCTCATATGGATTATTCTTAAATGGCGGGATTAAATTGCATTTTTTAACCAACATCTGCTGGCCGACCTCGCTATAAACAATCCAGTTTAAAAATTCTTTTGCCGCAGCCTTCTGCGCATCAGACGCCATCCTTCCATCCATCATAATCTGTTTGGAAGGTGAACCTTGAATCATCTGATTTGCAAAATCGTTCTCATCATTGTTTAGGAAATATGGCAGAAAACCATATTCATCATCATCAAGCGCCCCTGCCTCCGATAGATTCGGCCACGCCCAGTTCCCATTAAACCAGAACGCAGTCCTGCCATCTGCCAGATCAATCGCCATCTCATCATAGTCAGCACCTAAAGGATCTTTGCGGGCAACATTATATTTTTTCAGTATATCAAACATATTTAAGAATTCATCCATTCTCTGGTATTCGTCTAACTGTATCTCTCCGCTTTTTATTCCCTCAATCACTTTCTGGGTTCCTTCCGTCGTCCCATCATATACTTCATAGATATACTGAAGCTGATGTGCTCCCAAAGACCAGTCCTCTTTGGCCATGGATATTGGTTTTTCTATTCCTGCCTGCACAAGTCTGTCTAATAGTGCCACAAAATCGTCCTGCGTCTTAATGGCAGAGGGATCAAATTCTTCCTTTAATGCATTTTCGATAACAGCCTTATTGTATATAAGCCCCCTTCCCTCAATACACAGAGGAAAACTATATACGGCACCATCTACCTTTGTTAAATATTCTTCTGATTCCGCTGTCCATGCCTCTCCACTCAGCTCCTCTGCCTTTTCTTTCGCAAGTGCAATCACATCCGTAGTATCAAGGATAGACAGGGTCGGCGGATTGCCTGAATTATAAAGGCTTACTACTTTCGTGTAAGGTGATTCCCCATCCGTTACAGGCATCACCTCTATATGTACTCCCGACCGTTCTTCAAAAACTTCTGACATTTCTTCTAATGCGACTTGAATCTCTGCCTTCGTGTTCAGAAGTACAATTTTTGTTCCCGCAAGTTCAGAATCATACGAGAAGGTGTCCACTGACGTGTCAATAGGTGTCTGCTGAGTCACTGCGTTTGGATCATCTGGATCGCTGGCAAATCCAAAACGGCAGCCGGTCAATGCTGTCACTGCAAATACTGATGCAAGCAGCAAAGCCATCAGCCTTTTCATTTTTCTTTTCATACTGCTTTCCTCCTTAAAATATTCCCCTGATCAGTTATCGGTAATGTAATCGGTTAAGTAACCGGTAACTTTTGTGATTTGATAGTAGCATATGCCAAATAATCTGTCAATAAGTCAAAAGAGTTTTCGTGATTCTATACTATTTGAGAATCTCAATTCTATGCATAATGCACAAAACCGGTTATGTAACCGATTTTATGTTGTTCCGCTCTCTGCTTTCTGTTATACTCATTTACAGAACAGATTATTTCGGAAGGAAAAGCCTTCTCTTATCGATCATGAACTTAATTATACAAGGATGGATTTCACATGCGCAGAAAGAAAAATGTCACCTTTGATGATATTGCCAAATACACCGGTTTTTCCAAGACCACCATATCCAGATATTTCAATAATCCAGACTCTCTTACTCTAGAAAACCAAGATACCATAGCAAAGGCTTTGGACGATTTAGATTATAAGGAAAACAAAGTGGCCCGGATTCTTGCAAACGGAAAAACGGAATTTGTGGGAATTATCATTTCGAATTTAACCAATCATTACTATTCTGAAATGTTAAACCAGCTTCTGTTGACCTATGAGGATTTCGGCTACAAATTTTTGGTTTTTGTAGGAAAGGATGATGAGGAGGCTGTACGCAGATATCTTCAGGAACTCCTCGCCTACAATATTGAAGGACTGATTGTCATAAGCCAGACGCTCTCCTCCAAAGAGCTTGCAGACCTCCACATTCCCATCGTGTCCATTGAGCGAGAAAATCAGTACATATGCAGTGTCGATACAGACAACTATATGGGCGGAGTCCAGGCTACCAGCCTGCTCGTCAAAAAAAACTGTGATGTCCTGATTCACGTGAATTCTCCTACCTCGCCCAACTTCCCTACTTACGGACGCATCAGGGGTTTTCTCGATATTTGTAAAGAAGCAGGCATCCGCCATAAAATCATCTGCAAAAATTTTAGAGATACTTTTGAAGCCATAAAAAAAGACTTAACAGAGGTGTTGGAGGAAATCGAAGGCATAGAAGGAAAGCGGAAAGGCATATTTATTTCCAATGATACCCACGCGAATATATTTTTAAATCTATGTATACAGAAATACGGTGCCTTTCCTGATGAGTATTTCCTCATAGGCTTTGATGATTCACCGATTTCCAGAGAAGCTGTCATTCCGATCAGCACCGTAGGACAGCAGATTCAGAAAATTGCACAGGAAGCCATGAGCCTCTTGGTCAGTCAGATGAATGAGCAGAAGAAACGGCGGCCGGTTCCTCTGGCCGAACCCATTCATAAAGTCGTCACACCCATCTTAATTCATCGGGATACTACAGAAAAGGACAGCTTGTAAAATCAGAAACCAATATTTTCCCATTCTTTCTGTTTTCCTTCAGCCAGCAGAACGGCAGAGTTTTTACACTCTGCCGTTCTGCTTTACATAGGCTTTGTTACACCTTTATCATATAAAAACTTCTCCGGCAGCGTCACCTTAAAATCTTCAGCCAGATCCCTAAAATTATCCGGCGTAATCGTCTGAAGCTTATCCGGGCGCATGGACAGCATTTTTACCAGTATCTCAGCCGACTTCTCGACCGTATGCATCAGCCCGAATGTCAGGTCAAAATCCTCTCCCGTTGCAAACATCCCATGATGTGCCCATACCGCTACATCATATTTTTTCATCAGCTCACTGGTAGCCACCGCGATCTGGCGGCCTCCCGGCACCATCCAGTCCACAACACCGATGCCGTCTGGAAATACAACCGGGCATTCCGTAGCCATTTCCCACAGTTCTCTTGTAAATACCTCGTCTTTTAACGGAAGTACGAATGTGAGGGCTATCAGGTTTGTCGTATGTGCGTGGTATACAACACGATACCTGCCATCCGTTGCTTTCTTTTTCACCTCATGGTTCATAAGGTGCGACGGCAGCTCACTTGTCGGACGGCCGCCATTGACCATTCCCCATACAATACGATAATTTGTACCCTCTTTATCTACTTCAATCATGCACATCGAATCCTCTGGATCAATAATGACATTGCGGAAATATTTTCCGCTCCCAGTCACCAGAAAATATTCTCCTGCCAGATCCGGCACATCCGTACCAATCGGCCTCCATTCCATAGGCTTTAATTCTTCCCTGACCTGATCTGCTTCTTCCGGCTTTACACGATATGATAAGTTGCCGCCGTTTCTCTCATGCCAGCCCTGCTCCCATCCATCATTTGCCATACGGATAAAACCCTGTACAAAACCTGCTTCTAAAAACTTCATTTTATACTCCTTCTTTTTCTCTCTGCATCGCATTTATTATCCATACAGACAGCAATTTTACTGCCCGCGCCTTAACCCCTTGCCGCAAGCACCTCTGTTTCATATTTTTTGACGTCTTCCAGCCAGCAGCCGTCTTCTGGTGCACCGCACTGCCTGCAGTATTCGTTCCAGATTTCTCCGATCGGATACATTTTCAGCTCCTCCTGTATCACCATCAGCTCGGTCATATTATTTTCATCCTGCAGCTTTTTCAGCTTTTCATACGGCGTACACAGCGCACTTAACAGCGCTTTCTGCCAGCTGCGGAATCCGACGGTCCAGGCTGCAATGCGGTTTATGCCGGCATCAAAGTAATCCAGTGCCATGTATACGCGGTCTAACGCATTGTTTCGTACGATCTCCTTTGCCATCTCCTTTGTCTCATCGTCAAAGAGCACGACATGGTCGCTGTCCCAGCGGACCGGCCTTGTAATATGTAATGCCAGCTCCGGGTAAAAGCACAGCATAGCCGGTATTTTGTCAGAAACCATCTCTGTCGGATGATAATGTCCATTGTCCATCAGCGGCATGCATCCTTCATGAGAAGCTGCAAAGCTTAATGAAAATTCCGCTGAACCGACTGTATAGGACTCTACGCCGATTCCAAATACCTTTGATTCCACGCATGGCTTTACCATATTTTTATCATAAGGCTCTGACAGAATCTGCTCAATGGAATCTTTGTAGCGCAGTCTCGGCCCCATGCGGTCGGCCGGAATATCTTTATAGCCGTCGCCCGTCCATATATTCATCACACAAGGAATGCCTGTTTCCTGCGCAAAATACTGCGATATGCGTATACATGCCCTGCCGTGGCGAATCCAGAACCTGCGCGTCTCTTCATCAGGGCTTGCTAATGTCAGCCCGTCCTTTACTTTATTGTGAGAAAAAAAAGTAGGATTAAAATCCAGTCCCATATTATGCTTTTTTGCAAATTCCACCCATCTGGCAAAATGCTCCGGCCTCAAAGCGTCTCTGTCCACTGCCTGTCCCGGCTCAAAGATCGCATAGCATGCAGGTTTAGTTTCTTTCTGCCCGGAGTCAGGCTGATTACCTGTTCCATATCCTGCATCAGCTGCTCTGGTGTCTTTGCCCTGCCCGGATAATCTCCCGTAGTCTGAATGCCTCCTGTCAGCGGCCCCTCATGGTCAAACCCGATTACATCATCTCCCTGCCAGCAATGGAGGGATACCGGCACCTTTTTTAAAGCTTCAATTGCCGCATCGGTATCTACGCCTGATTCTGCAAATATTTTCTTTGCCTCATTGTAACGATCCTGTGTTGTCATAGTCTGCCCCTTTCTCTTTGATCTCTATTTATTATGCACTGCATGTGCTGCTTCTTAATACTTTACAGGCTCAAACTTCTTCATTTCAAACGAAGCAGCTACTGCTTCACGTGCTTTGGAAAGTGATGCAAACTCTCCCTGACGGATCATCTGCACGATCAGATTTCCGATTGCGGTAGCCTCCGAAGGCCCGCTGTACACGGTCTTTCCAGTGCTGTCTGCAGTCAGCCGGCTTAAATAATCTGCATTTGCCCCGCCTCCTACAATATGCACTGCGCTGTACGTTTTTCCCGTAATATGCTCGATTTCCTGCGCTGCCTTGTGGTAACTGTCAGCAAGGCTGCGGTAAATAACCGCTGCCAGCTCGCCGCATGTTTTTGGCACGATCTGGCCGGTCTCCCTGCATGCCTCTTTCACAGCATTGATCATGCTGGCAGGCGCTAAAAACCGCTGGTCATTTACATCTACTCTTGAAGGAAATGCGGCCTGCTCCGCTGCCAGTTCGCAGAACTGTGCAAATGAATACTGGTCATCATATTCATGCCGGACGGACTGTATCATCCAAAGGCCCATAATGTTTTTCAAAAAGCGCCAGCGGTATTCATACCCTCCCTCATTGGTCATGTTTGCCTTTCTGCTTTCCTCCGAGCAGTCCGCCTCCTCCAGCTCGACTCCCATCAAAGACCAGGTTCCGGAGCTGATATATAAAAAGTCCTCACCTTTTGCCGACACTGCTGCCACAGCCGAAGCCGTATCATGCGAACCTGCCTGTATGACTTCCAGATTTAAGCCGATCTCATCTGCCAGCTCTTTTTTCAAAAATCCGACCGGCGTGCCCGCCATAGTGATTTCCGTAAAAAGCCTTGACGGAATGCCCAGACGCTCCATCAGTTCGTAGTCCCAGTCTTTTGTTTTAGGACTGACGAGCTGCGTAGTCGTGGCATTTGTATATTCTGTTCTGGCATTTCCTGTAAGACGGTATGCAAGGTAATCCGGTATCAGCAGCAGCCGCTGCGCTTGCTCTAACAGCTCCGGCTCCTGCTCTTTCACTGCCGTCAGCTGATAGATCGTGTTAAAAATCTGCTTCTGGATGCCTGTCCTTTTATACAGCTCCTGCGGAGATATATACCTGCTGACTACCTCATCCATGCCTTTTGTACGGCTGTCGCGGTAGCCATATGTATTTCCGACGATCCCGCCGTCCTTATCCATCAGCACATAATCAACTGCCCACGTGTCAATCGCCATGCTGACCGGATTTCTTCCCATATCGCTGCATTTTTTCATCCCGTTTACTACTTCCTGATACAGCCGTTCCAGATCCCAGCACAGATGACCGTTTATTTGATCCATTCCATTGGAAAAACGGTAGATTTCCTCCATGCGGATCTGCCCATTCTCCTTCCATGCCAGCATATGACGTCCACTGGAAGCACCTATATCAACCGCCAGATAACATCTGTCCATCATTTCATTTATTCCTCCGTTCTGCTTTTTGTCCAGACAATACCTTCTCCACTAAGTACACTTATAAGTGTTTTGTCTGAACCGCTTCTGCTTACTGTATACTGCCTGTTATTGTCTGCTGCTGTCTGTAAGCATAGTATAGCAGTAACGGTGCGGTCTGTTTATGACCTTATTTCGAAAAAAACTGTCCTTATTTTCTGCGCAGCCCCTTTGGATAATGATTTTTCAAAACGCCCTGTACTGCCTTGCCCCATCCGATTGAACAGCCCTCCACGATGACAAGCGTCCAGCCGCTGCGCAGCGTGCAGCTGATCGTCTCTCCGCGCAGATACTTTTCGTGATCTTTCGGCGCAAGCTCCAGCACCCGCGCTGCCTCCTTAGGATGAAGCGACATAGCAAGTGCGTGCGACGGCTCAAAGCGGTTCTTTTTCATGCCTCCCAGCTGCAGGCCCGCCCGCAGTACTTTCAGCCCGTCCAGCCTGCCGATGTCTTTCGGTTTTAAATACAGCTGATCGCCGAATGCTTCCAGCCTGCCGGCATTTATTTGTCCTGAAATATATTCTGCCTTTTCCTGCGACAGCGTTTCTGATAAAAACTGCATGACAGGCTGTATAAAATCCTGCTTTCCGCCAGCCTTCTTTTCATCACTGCGCGCTTTCTTTCTTCCCATGCCCGTCTTCTTTCCATCACAGCCCGCTTTCTTTCTTCCTATGCCAATCTTCTTTTCATCATAATCCTCCATCCTTTCATCATAGCCTGCGTTCTTTCTCACCATACAGACCTTCTTCGCATCATAGCCTGCTTTCTTTTTTTCATCATAGCCCGCTTTCTCTGCGCACAAACCTGTCTTCTTTTCATCACTGCACGCTTTCTTTTCATCCATATCCGCCCTGCCGCAGACGCTGTCCGCCTCTTCCAGCCTTTCTTCCCCGTCCTGCATACTGCCGCAAAGCCCGCCTTCCTTACAAAACCGCGCTGCAAAATGTCCTTCACCGCGCTGTCTGTGCGGCCAGATCTGCTCAATGCTTGTAAGGGTAAGCTGCGGATACTGCTCCACAAACCACGCTGCCATTTCCTCATTCTCCGTCGGAGCAAACGTACAGGTCGAGTAGACAAGTACGCCGCCCGGTTTGAGCATCTGCTCGGCATAGGACAAAATCTCCCTCTGCCTTGCCGCACATAGTTCCACCTGCCTAGTGCTCCATTCCTTACGGGCATTTACATCTTTTCGAAACATCCCCTCACCAGAACAAGGTGCGTCCACTACAATCCGGTCAAAAAACGCCGGATAGCGCTCTGCCAAGCGCTCCGGCGTTTCATTTAATACAACGGCATTGGCAATGCCCATGCGTTCGATATTTCGAGACAGTATTTTTGCCCGGTCAGGGATGATTTCATTTGAAACCAACAGCCCGCTGCCGCGCAGCCTTCCGGCAATCTGCGTGCTTTTGCCTCCCGGCGCAGCACATAGGTCAAGCACCCGATCACCCGGCCGGGGATCTAACAGGGAAACGGCGATCATTGCGCTCGGCTCTTGAATGTAATAAGCACCCGCCTCATGCAGCGCCAGCTTTCCCGGCTGCGCCTCGGATTTATAATAAAATCCCTCTTCGGCCCAGTCTGCCGGCTCCAGTACCGTCTGATATGACGACAGCACATCGACCAGCCTTTTTTTCTCTATTTTTAATGGATTATAGCGCAGGCCATACACCCTCTCTTTTTTGTACTCTGCTAAAAAGTCTTCATATGAATCCCCCAGCTGGCAGCGTACGCGATCTTTAAACTCCTGCGGAAGTCCCACCGTCTCCATCCTCCTTTTCAAACACATCTAGCCAAATACTTTCTCAATCAGGCTGTCCAGCTCCTGCCACGCATCCGTATCTTCAAATTCCCGCAGCTTATCTGCCACCGTGCGGTAGTACCACCCATGCATTTCTTTGCGTTTTTCATTAAAGCGGAGCCAGAACTGTTCCCCGTTTTTGCAGTATCCCTCATAGGTTGCGCGCATATTGGAGAGCTTGTCCGCCAGTGCTATCACCTTTACGTCCTTTGATTTTTTATCCAGCCCGTCGATAAATTCCTGCTTGCGGATTTTCCACGTTTCGCTGGCACTCTGTCCGATTCTTTTATCTTCACTCTCCTGCTGCACGAGCCGGGCGATATGTGCCCCAAATGCATCCTCAATCTCCTTGGCACTGTAACGGGTATCCTCTATGATATCATGAAACATTGCCGCAATAATAATGTCCTGGTCATCGGTCAGCGTCATTGCAATCAAAGCCGTTTCAATCGGATGGACAATGTACGGTATCGAAGAACCCTTGCGCACCTGTCCTTTATGCGCCATCATGGCAAACTCAAGCGCACGCTCAAAATTATCCCTCCGCTGCGTCCTGCTGTCTTTCTCTGGCGGGAAAAAATCTTCATAGACAGCCGGCTCACTCGTGCCCCCTTCTGCTAGCGCGCACGCACGCTCAAGCACATCTCCCGCATCATCCTTTAACAGTACGTACGGCGTATGCTCCAATATATTTGAAAATATAGAGTGCTCCGGCTGCTCTAAGAGCATATGCAGCATTTCCTGATCTGAGATAATAAAGACGTCCGCAAGCGAAACCGCCTCGTCATACTGCCCGTCTTCTCTTCCCCTGCTGACAAAATCGCTGCCTAAAATGCCCGGAAAAAAAATCAGATTCACATTTCCCTGCTCCTTAGCCCGTAAGCAGAGCCCCCGGATCAAATGTGAAGAATAATCCACATATGCATTACTCATCAAAACCCCTACCGTAGTCATTTCTGCCTTAATCCTCCTGCGATGCCTCAAACAATTCTATAATACGGTTCATTACATTTCCTTCTGACGGCGCTTCCTCCAACCGTTCAGATCCGCCGTCTTTTTTAACAACATCCAGATAAAATGTCTTTCCGTCCGGCTCTGTACCTTTTTCAACCACATAATAACCGGTTTCTTCTGTCTGCGGATTCCATACAAGGTAAATCTCGCGGCAGTTTGTCTTATACAGATGCTGGGACGGCACAACAATCTGCATGATATTTAAATCTTCCTTGATATTCAGCTCCATAATCTCAAACTGATCCGGTGTGTAAGTACACTGCCCTTCCTGGCCTGCCTGCGTATAAGGCTCCTTGTACATCTCACAGAGCAGTTCGCCCGTTACGCTCTGCGTAAATTCCATTTTCTGCGTAAACAGTTTTTCTGGAATCTGTTTAAATTCCACAAAATGCCTTGTCACCATATGGAAATCTTCCAGCTTCATTGTAACAGACTTCGGCCTTGCCTGCACCTGCTGCTCCACCTTGCGGCTCAGCTCCAGCATCTGTGTTTTTAAGATCAGATTGTCGGCATAGGGATTTAATACCATTCCCTGTACCAGCGTAGGGCTGTCCAGCAGCATGGATACACACTGCTTATACGACAGCTTTAACATGCCCTGATATTTCTGATCCTCGGGAAATTTCTTAATCGAGGTATATGTAGGCATATAAAGGTCGCCCTGGGGATTTTTGATAATATACGGCTGAAATCCGCCCTTTTTCGGCTGTGCCATGGCCGGTACAAACAGCTTTGTATCTTTTAAAGCAAAAACCAGCTGCGTAAGCGTATCTTTGTCCTGTGCTTTGGCATACAGGCCCATTACCTCCTCCAGCCTTGTATTATCAATATCATTCATCTTAACGCTCATAATCCACTCTCATTCCTTATCACTGTTTTAATGATTAAATATATCAGTATTCTATCGCATTCAATGTAGTTTTTCCACATTTTTTTCAATTTATTTTTCACAATATTTTGCCCAATAATTATCCGGTTATTGTCTTTTTTCTCTGAAAAGGTTATAATATATTAAAAATGTATTTTATAATATAGATAGAAAGGGGTAAATTATCATGCACGCATTTCAGCCTTATCCGGTCGATCTGATCGAGTTCGACCCATTTACAAAAATCGGAAAAGAATGGATGCTGATCACAGTAAAATCCGGTGACAAAATCAACGCCATGACAGCTAGCTGGGGAGGCGTTGGTGTTCTCTGGGGCAAAAATACTGCGTACATCTTTGTCAGGGAAAGCCGCTATACAAAAGAGCTCATTGACGAAAGTGATCATTTTTCTCTTACGTTCTTTGACAGTTCCTACAAATCCGCAATGAAATATTTCGGAATCGTATCCGGCAGAAAAGAAGATAAATTTAAGACTGCAAAAATGAATATAAACTATTATGAAGAAATACCTTTTATCGACGAGGGAAATTTCGTCATCTGCTGTAAAAAAATGTCGGCAACCCCGATACTGCCAGAACAGTTTCTTGACCCGGACATAAAACAGCAGTGGTATGCGGACGGCGACTTACATACGATGTATGTAGGCGAAATCGTCCAGATACTGGCCAGATAACACAAAATATCATATAAAGATCTAATGCTGCTCGTGCTGCGGCCCGATTCTATTTCAGCCAGAATCGGCCCGTATGCACGAGCATACCGGTTATACAAAAATCTCCGCCTTTACTCCAAGCAGGTCTTTATTTGCCTCCAGCACTGGATTTACTACTTCTTTTAAAAACTTCTCCACCTGAAGCGGTGCCCTTCCGACATATTTTTCCGGCTCCATGCCTTTTTGCAGCTCTTCGATCGAGAGCTGGAATTCCGGGTCTGCCGCAATTAGCTCTAGCAGGTTATTGTCCAGGCCGTGCTTTTTCACATTTTCACCCGCCTGCATAGACAGCTGGCGGATACGCTCATGCAGCTTTTGACGGCTGCCGCCCTTTTTGACTGCATCCATCATAATATTCTCTGTCGCCATAAAAGGCAGCTCTGCCATCATATGCTTTTTGATTACCTTATCATATACAACAAGCCCGTCCACTACATTCAGACAGAGATCTAAAATGCCGTCTACTGCCAAGAATGCTTCCGGTATCGAAAGGCGCTTGTTTGCAGAATCATCCAGAGTCCGTTCAAACCACTGTACCGCAGATGTAATCGCCGGATTCAATGCATCAATCATGACATAGCGTGACAGTGAGGCTATACGCTCGCTGCGCATAGGATTTCTTTTATATGCCATAGCGGAAGACCCGATCTGATTTTTTTCAAACGGCTCCTCTATTTCTTTTAAATGCTGCAGCAGGCGGATATCATTTGACATCTTATGGGCGCTTGCCGCTATGCCTGCGAGCACATTTGCAGCTCTCGTGTCCACTTTTCTGGAATATGTCTGGCCGGATACCGGATAGCAGTATTTATATCCCATTTTCTCTGCGATCATAGGATCAATGCGGTCGATCTTCTCCTGATCCCCTTGAAACAGCTCTTGAAAGCTGGCCTGCGTCCCGGTCGTGCCTTTTGATCCCAGCAGCTTTATCGTGCTGATTACATAATCTGTATCCTCCAGATCCATTAAAAACTCCTGCAGCCATAGAGAGGCACGTTTTCCTACAGTCGTAGGCTGTGCAGGCTGAAAATGCGTGAATGCAAGCGTCGGCAGCCCTTTGTATGCCTCTGCAAATTTTGCAAGCTCATAAATGACGTTTACAAGCTTTGTGCGGACCAGCTGCAGCGCCTCTGTCATCAGTATAAGATCTGTATTGTCACCTACATAGCATGACGTTGCGCCAAGATGGATAATACCGGCTGCTTTCGGACACTGCACCCCATATGCGTATACATGGCTCATCACATCATGGCGTACTTCTTTCTCGCGTTTTAACGCCACATCATAATTGATGTCCTCTGCATGCTCCTTCAGCTCGCTGATCATCTCCTGCGTAATGACCGGTTCGCCCGCCTCGCCCGTAAGGCCCAGCTCCATTTCCGTTTCTGCCAGTGCAATCCACAGTTTTCTCCAGGTACGGAACTTTTTATCCTGAGAAAATATATACTGCATCTGCCTGCTGGCATATCTTTCCGACAGCGGGCTTGTATACCTGTCTGTAACTGCTGCCATAGCCAACTGCTCCTCCTTTTTACTTTTTATATATTACATATTACGGTCATAATAATCCCCGCGTATATCCTCCTTCGGCGGTTCGATCGGATAGGTGCCTGTAAAACAGCCTCGACAGATTGATAAACCGCTGACCATTTCCTCCAGACGCTCTGTCTTTAAATACGCCAGGCTGTCCGCACCTAAAAGGCCGCGGATTTCATCCAGGCTGTGGTTATACGCAATCAGCTGCTCGCGCTGCGGAATGTCTGTACCAAAATAGCACGGCCATAAAAACGGCGGCGAGCTGATACGCACATGCACCTCGGCAGCACCTGCTTCTTTCAACATCGATACAATCCTGCCCGATGTCGTCCCGCGCACAATCGAATCATCAATCATAATAATACGTTTACCGTTGACTGCTTCTTTGATTACATTTAATTTTACACGTACACCGTCTGCACGGTAAGACTGCTTCGGCTTTATAAACGTCCTGCCGACATAGCTGTTTTTCATAAATGCAACGCCGTATGGTATGCCCGACTGCATCGAATAGCCCAGCGCTGCCGCATTGCCGGACTCCGGCACTCCCACGACCAGGTCTGCAGCGGCCGGCGAATCCAGCGCCAGATACCTTCCGGCCTCAATTCTGGAATTATATACGCTGACACCGTCTATATGGCTGTCCGGCCTTGCAAAATAAATATATTCAAATATACACCTTGCCTCCTGCTCCTTCGGCAGGCACAATGATGTATCCGACTGTATGCCTTCTTCCGGCGAGATTGTAACTACCTCTCCCGGCCGCACATCACGCACAAATTCCGCTCCGATTGTCTCAAGCGCACATGTCTCAGATGCCAAAAGATATGCATTGCCTCTCCTGCCTATGCACAGCGGCTTAAACCCAAACGGGTCTCTCGCACCGATCAGCTTACGCGGGCTCATCACAACCAGCGAATATGCGCCTTTGATCTTTTTTACCGCCCTTACAACTGCTTCTTCTACCGTATGCGAATTCAGGCGCTCCCTCGCAATATGATAAGCGATCACTTCCGAGTCGATCGTAGTCTGAAAAATAGCCCCGGTAAATTCCAGCTCACGCCTTAACTCCTCCGCGTTAATCAGGTTGCCGTTATGCGCCATGCCGAGCGTGCCTTTTACATAGTTCAATACCAGCGGCTGCGCATTCTCTCTTGTGGAGGCACCCGCCGTAGAATAACGGACATGGCCGACTCCTATATCACCGTGCAGGCAGCTTAATTTCTCATAGTCAAATACTTCGTTGACCAGTCCCATATCTTTATAAGAATCTACTTTACGCTTCGGCCCGTTCGTATCACTGACCGCTATGCCGCAGCTCTCCTGTCCGCGGTGCTGCAGCGCAAACAATCCATAATATATATCAGAAGCCACATCATTGCCGTCAAAATCATATACGCCCATAACGCCGCATTCTTCCTTGATTCTCTCCATAAATCTCCTTCAGTCTTTTTACAACGCTTTTCCTGTAATAAGCTCATACGCTTCTTGGTATTTTGCAGCTGTCTTTTCTACTACTTCATCCGGCAGCAGGCCGTCATTACCCGGATTGCCCTTCAGCCAGTCTCGAACAAACTGCTTGTCAAACGAAGGCTGCCCCTGTCCCGGCTGATATCCTTTAAGCGGCCAGAATCTGGAACTGTCCGGCGTCAGCATCTCATCACCCAGCACAACCGTGCCGTTTTCGTCCAGTCCGAATTCAAATTTTGTATCTGCAATAATAATATCTTTGGCCAAAGCATACTCCGCACACTTTTTATACAGGCTGATTGTGCATTCTTTAATCCGTGCCGCATATGCCTCCCCTTTTCCCGGAAACTGCTTTTCAAGTATCTGAACGCTTTCTTCAAATGTAATATGCTCATCGTGATCGCCAAGCTCCGCTTTTGTCGTCGGTGTATAAATCGGCTCCGGCAGCTGGTCAGATTCTCTCAGCCCTTCTTTGAGCCGGATGCCGCAGACCGTTCCGTCCTTGCAGTAGCTTTCCCATCCGCTTCCGGTTATATAGCCGCGCACAATACATTCAATCGGCAGCATCGTAAGCTTTCTGCACTTCATGCTCTTGCCTTTAAATTCCTCTGTCTGAAAATATTGGGGCATGTCCGATGTATCTATTGACAACATATGGTTTGGTACAATATCCTCGGTAAATTCAAACCAGAAACTAGACATTCTGGTCAGCACCGTGCCTTTCAGCGGGATCTCATTTTTTAATATATTGTCAAATGCTGAAATCCGGTCTGTCGCAACAATGATCAGGCTGTCTCCTGCATCATATACCTGCCTCACCTTACCTTCTTTGATTGGTTTAAATTGTGTACTCATGCTTTGCCCTCCATAAGTATTATTATAGAAACTCCGATTTTGAGCCAGCTTTCAAACAAGCACAGCTGGATACACGTGCATTATAATACATTCGATTTTTAAAAGCAATGGGAATTCGCAGAACATTGAATTATATCTATGCGGAACAATCATGACAATGAGATCAATCGGATAAAAGCTCAGGCGCATTCTGAACTCCCAGAATGCGCCTTAACTCTCTGTATTGGGGGATAGTAGCGAGAGGGGGACTTGAACCCTCGACACCACGGGTATGAACCGTGTGCTCTAGCCAGCTGAGCTATCTCGCCATATAAGCTGCAAAACACATAATTTGCGATCAATGGGACCTATAGGGCTCGAACCTATGACCCTCTGCTTGTAAGGCAGATGCT
>CAJUHV010000006.1:25508-96953 GCA_910586445.1 uncultured Eubacterium sp. | reverse complement strand
AACAAAAAGAATCCCGTATTTATGTGGGTTCTGGCGTTTCGCAAACGCCTAAAAACGCTGAAAATAATGAAAGGAGCGTGAATGCTGTGCAGAAATTGAAAGAAAAACCAAAGAAAGAGGAAACCAGAAAAATTGCAGCGCTTGTGGCAAAGCTGAACCAGTACCGCCACGAATATTACAATGAAGCGAAGCCGGGTGTGTCGGATGCAGTTTATGACCATCTTTTTGATGAACTGCAGAAACTGGAAAAGAAGACTGGCATTGTCCTGAGCAATTCGCCGACGCAGACCGTTGGCTATGCGCCTGTCAGTTCATTAGAGAAAGTGAGGCATCCGATTCCGCTGTTGAGTCTGGACAAGACGAAGCAGACGGAGGAACTGCTGCAGATGGTGGGGAAGACGCCGGCATTGCTGATGATGAAACTGGACGGGCTTACTATCAAGCTTGTATATGAAAACGGCCAGCTTGTGAAAGCGTCCACAAGAGGGGACGGGGATATTGGTTTTAAGGATTATCTGCTTTACTGGTTTGAGGAAATGTATTCCCAGCGCATTGAAAATACAACCCGCATGGTAGGGGCTTATACTTTGTATGACCTGATACTGCCACACATAGAGCAGGATATCAGGCTGCGTTTTGTAAATGTGGAGTACCTTGATTCACTTCTGGAAACAGCAGCGAAGCCTACAGAATCGGCAGGGAATAAATGCCGGGAGTTTTTAAACCTTGCGTTGAAGGATGCAGTGGCACAGGGCTATATTAAAAACAACCCAGTGCCAGGGACAAGAGCATACAGGCGGAAAAAGCCGAATGTGACAATCTTAAGCAAAGAAAAGCTGAAAACCCTGTTGGCGGCAGCATCCCAGGGGAAATGGTATCTGGAGATTCTTTTAGCGGTGTTCTGTGGCCTGCGGAAAGGGGAGATTGGAGGGCTGAAATATTCTGATTTTGATATGGAGCAGAATACGTTGTCAGTCAGCCGCCAGCTTACATCCAACCCTGTTATCCCAAAAGGGCAGAGCCGACCGGAGCAATACCAGATTGTTGAGAAGCCGCCCAAAACAGAAAACAGCTATCGCACGATCCGTGTGCCGGAAGTGGTTATCAAAGAGCTGCGCATAAGGAAAAGCCAGGCAGAAGGGGACGTTCAGAAGCTGTACAATACGAAAGCGGAATATTCTATTTCCGTAGCAAGGATGGTCAAGACAGTGGTGAACGTCTCTTTCCGTTATGCGCTGAACCATAAGTTTATTGCATCCAACCCGGCTGAGGGGATTAGACTGCCGGGGAAAGTAGAGAAAAAGCCGTACCATGCCAGGAATATTGATAACCAGAAAACACTTACACTGAACCAGATTATGATATTGCTGGAGGCAAGCAGGGACACGCCCATCCACATGCAGGTGCTGTTCAATGTGCTGATGGGGCTTCGGAGAAGCGAGATCAACGGATTAAAATATTCTGATGTTGATTATGTGAACAGGACACTGACAGTACAGCGGCAGCTGGGGAAGAAACGGAAAGGCAGAAAGGGGGACTTTAAGCCCAAAACGTTTACCAAGCAGGAAATAGCGTTGAAAAGCGAATCCAGCTACCGGGAGCTTCCAATCCCGGATTACGTGTTTGAGGCAATCTTAGAGGAGAGGAAAAAATACGAGAAGCACAAAAACAGGAGGAAAAAGGAATTCCAGGATTTGGATTATATATGCTGCTCTACTTATGGCAGGCCGCGCAGCAAAGGATACCATTTCCAGCACTATAAGAAGCTCCTGGCAGATAACGGGCTTCCGGATATCCGATGGCATGATTTGCGGAGCACGTTCTGTACGCTGCTGTTAAAGAACGACTTCAGCCCGAAAGCGGTATCAAAGCTGATGGGCCATGCAAAAGAAATTATCACAATGGACGTTTATGGGGACAATAAGGGGATTATAGAAGACTGTATACCTGAGATAGCTGGTTTTATAGATGAGGTATTGCCGGAAGAACAGGCAGATGAAACATTCAGGAAAGAACTTCTGGAGATTGTAATAGACACAAGCGAATATTTGGGTGAAGCATCTTGAAAACAATCCATTCCATAACACAAGAACAAATGTTTGTTTGCGCTAGACATTCAGGCAAGAGTGTGGTATATTTATGAAAGATAAAAGCAGCTTTTCATAATTGCTTTTATGCTGTCTAATCCATACAGTTTTATAGGGGATTGGGCAGTAAGAAAAATCAAAAAAGGTGACCTGCATTCGTCGCAAGGGCATTTTGAAGCAAAATAGAGAACGTACCACGACGAATTGCTGGCCAATAAAAGACCTTTTTTGTTACGAAATTTGGAGGTGATTTTTGTCCCATGTTGTTCAAATTGCACAGTAAATACGAACCGACAGGCGACCAGCCTCAGGCGATAGATGCCCTTGTAAAAGGCTTCCAGGAGGGCAACCAATTCCAGACTTTACTAGGGGTTACGGGTTCCGGCAAGACCTTTACAATGGCTAATGTAATAGAACAGTTGCAGAAGCCGACTTTGGTAATAGCGCACAATAAAACCTTAGCGGCCCAACTGTACGGGGAGTTCAAGGAGTTCTTCCCTGAGAACGCAGTGGAGTATTTTGTGTCCTACTATGACTACTACCAGCCAGAAGCCTATGTTCCGTCATCAGACACCTACATTGCCAAAGATTCCTCTGTCAATGAAGAAATAGACAAACTGCGGCTGTCTGCGACAGCTGCGCTTTCAGAGCGCAGGGATGTAATTGTCATCGCCAGTGTATCATGCATATATGGTCTGGGCAGCCCGGAGGATTTTCTTGGGATGATGGTGTCCCTGCGTCCCGGAATGGTCAGGGACAGGGATGATGTGATCCGGGATCTGATTGATATACAGTATACGAGAAACGAGACGGATTTTCACCGTGGGACATTCCGCGTGCGGGGAGATGTAGTAGAGATTATTCCGGCAAGCAATGCAGAGAGGGCGGTGCGGGTAGAGTTTTTTGGTGACGAGATTGACAGGATCACGGAAATCGACGTGCTTACCGGACAAGTAAAAGCCTCGCTGGAGCATGTAGGCATATTCCCGGCCTCGCACTATGTAGTGCCGCAGCAGAAAATCAATAAGGCGTGCGAGGAGATTGAGAAAGAATTAGAAGAACGCGTCAGCTATTTTAAAGGCGAGGACAAGCTTTTAGAGGCGCAGCGGATTGCGGAGCGGACGAATTTTGATATTGAAATGCTCAGGGAGACGGGATTCTGCAGCGGGATCGAAAATTATTCCAGACATCTGGCAGGATTGGAGCCAGGAGCAACTCCGCTGACATTGATGGAATATTTTAAGGATGATTTTCTTATTATAATAGATGAATCGCATATTACGGTGCCGCAGATCCGGGGCATGTATGCAGGCGACCAGTCTAGAAAATCGACGCTGGTAGATTATGGATTTCGTCTGCCGTCCGCAAAGGACAACCGTCCGCTGAATTTTGAAGAGTTTGAGTCCAAAATTGACCAGATGCTTTTTGTATCGGCAACGCCGAATGTGTATGAAAAAGAGCATGAGCTGCTGCGCGTGGAGCAGATTATAAGGCCGACAGGGCTGCTTGACCCGGAAATCGATGTGCGTCCGGTGGAAGGGCAGATTGACGATCTGATTACGGAAGTAAACAAAGAAACTGCCAAAAAGAATAAAGTACTGATTACAACATTGACAAAGAGAATGGCGGAAGATCTGACCTCGTATATGCAGGAAGTCGGAATCCGGGTAAAATACCTGCACTCGGATATTGATACACTGGAACGGGCTGAGATTATCCGTGACCTGCGGCTGGATGTGTTTGACGTACTGGTCGGCATCAATCTGCTGCGGGAAGGTCTGGATATCCCGGAAATCACGCTGGTAGCGATTCTGGACGCAGACAAAGAGGGATTTCTGCGTTCGGAGACTTCCTTGATACAGACAGTCGGGAGAGCTGCCCGCAACAGTGAAGGGCATGTGATTATGTATGCAGATAAAATCACGGATTCCATGCATGTTGCGATAGAAGAGACAAACCGCCGCCGCGGCATTCAGCAGAAATATAATGAAGAGCACGGCATCACGCCTAAGACAATCCAAAAATCTGTCCGTGAACTGATCAGCATTTCGAAGAAAGTGGCTTCGGCAGATCTTAATTTTGCCAAAGATCCAGAATCGATGAATCGCAAAGAGCTGGAGAAGCTCATTATGCAGGTACGGAAAAAGATGGAAAGCGCTGCGGCGGATCTGAACTTTGAGGCAGCAGCACAGCTGCGTGACCAGATGATACATTTAAAAGAAATGCTGCGGGATGCGTAGAAAATGATAAATAAGCAGGGAAAGAGAAGGCCATGGATAAACAAAGAAAATATATTAGGATACGCGGGGCAAATGAACACAATTTAAAAAATATAGATCTGGATATACCAAGGGATGAGTTTGTAGTGCTTACCGGACTCAGCGGATCAGGAAAGTCTTCACTGGCGTTCGATACGATCTATGCAGAGGGGCAGCGCCGGTATATGGAATCGCTGTCTTCATATGCCAGACAGTTTTTAGGACAGGCAGAAAAGCCGAATGTAGAGAAAATCGAGGGGCTTTCGCCTGCGATTTCTATCGATCAAAAATCAACGAACCGTAATCCGCGCTCCACGGTCGGCACAGTGACGGAGATTTATGATTATTTTCGACTGCTGTATGCCCGCATCGGCATCCCGCACTGTCCAAAATGCGGCAAGGAGATCAAAAAGCAGACCGTTGACCAGATGGTGGACATGATTCTGTCGCTGCCGCAGCGCACAAAGATCCAGCTTCTTGCCCCGGTAGTGCGCGGGCGCAAGGGCACGCACCAGAAGCTGTTAGAACAGGCGAAGCGCAGCGGCTATGTGCGTGTCATAGCAGACGGCAGTATGTATGAGCTGACGGAAGATATACCGCTTGAGAAAAATAAAAAGCATAATATAGAGATTATAGTAGACCGTCTGATTGTAAAAGAAGGCATTAAGCAGAGGCTGACGGATTCGATCGAAAGTGTACTGGAGCTTGCAGACGGACTTTTAATGGTCGAGGTGCAGGAGCCGGAGGCAGAAGAAGCGCAGACCATGCAGTTTTCAGACAGCTTTGCGTGCCCGGACTGCGGGATCAGCGTAGATGAGATTGAGCCAAGAAGCTTTTCGTTTAATAATCCGTTTGGGGCATGCCCGGACTGCTTTGGGCTGGGCTACAAGATGGAATTTGATGAAGATTTGATGATACCTGATAAATCCCTGAGCATTGCACAGGGTGCGATCCAGGTCATGGGCTGGCAGTCATGCACGGAGCCGTCCAGTTATACGTATGCGATTCTCCATGCATTGAGTGAAGCATACGGCTTTGATCTGGACACGCCTTATGAGCAGCTGTCGGAAGAAGTGCGCGATATGCTGGTCAATGGTTCTGACCGAGAGCTGAAGGTGCATTACCGCGGTCAGCGCGGCGAGGGTGTTTACGATGTAGTATTTGAAGGATTAATTAAAAATGTAGGACGCAGATACCGGGAAACAGGTTCTGAGACGATGAAGCAGCAGTATGAGGAATTTATGCGGATTACGCCGTGTAAGGCATGCGGCGGGCAGCGTCTGAAAAAAGAAGCTCTGGCAGTCACTATCCAGGATAAAAATATTTATGAAGTGACCAATCTGTCCATTATGAACCTGCGGTCTTTTATGTCTGATTTAAGGCTGACAAAGCAGCAGGAGATGATCGGTGTGCAGATTATCCGTGAAATACGCGCACGGGTCGGATTTTTAGTAGAGGTCGGATTGGATTACCTTTCGCTGGGTCGTGCGACGGGCACATTATCGGGCGGAGAAGCACAGCGTATTCGCCTGGCGACGCAGATCGGGTCGGGGCTGGTCGGTGTTGCATATATTTTAGACGAGCCGAGCATAGGGCTGCACCAGCGCGACAATGACAAGCTGCTGGCGGCATTAAAAAATCTAAAAGAACTAGGAAACACACTGATTGTAGTAGAGCATGACGAAGATACGATGATGGCAGCGGATTTTATTGTGGATATCGGCCCGGGTGCGGGAGAGCATGGAGGCGAAGTCATTGCGACAGGCACGGCAGCAGAGATTATGGCATGCCCGGACTCCATTACGGGCGATTATTTAAGCGGGCGGAGGAAGATTCCGGTTCCAGACGAACGCAAGCAGCCGACCGGATGGCTGACGGTAAAGGGCGCGCGGGAAAACAATCTGAAAAATATCGACGTACGCATACCGCTGGGCATTATGACCTGCATTACAGGTGTGTCTGGATCAGGCAAAAGTTCGCTGACGAATGAAATCCTGTATAAGGCAATGGCAAAAAAATTAAACCGTGCCAGATGCATACCCGGAAAGCATGACAAGCTGATGGGATTAGAGCAGCTGGATAAGGTCATCGATATCGACCAGTCTCCGATCGGACGTACGCCGCGTTCCAATCCTGCTACGTATACAGGCGTGTTTGATATGATCCGTGATCTGTTTGCAGCTACGCCGGACGCGAAGGCGCGCGGTTATAAAAAAGGCCGTTTCAGCTTTAATGTAAAAGGCGGGCGCTGCGAAGCATGTTCGGGTGACGGAATTTTAAAAATCGAAATGCATTTTCTGCCGGATGTATACGTGCCGTGTGAAGTCTGTCAGGGAAAACGTTATAACCGAGAGACGCTGGAAGTAAGATATAAAGGGAAAAGCATTTATGATGTATTAAACATGACGGTAGAAGAGGCGTTGGAGTTTTTTCAGAATATTCCAACGATTGAGCGAAAAATTCAGACACTATACGATGTGGGATTGTCATATATCAAGCTAGGGCAGCCTTCCACGGAGCTGTCCGGCGGCGAAGCACAGCGGATCAAGCTGGCGACGGAACTGAGCAGGCGCAGTACAGGCAAAACGGTTTATATTTTGGACGAGCCGACTACAGGGCTGCATTTTGCCGACGTGCACAAGCTGGTAGAGATCCTGCACCGGCTGTCTGAAGGCGGAAATACGGTCATTGTAATTGAACACAATCTGGATGTCATAAAGACCGCTGATTATATCATAGATATGGGGCCTGAGGGAGGAGATGGCGGCGGTACGGTCATAGCACAGGGAACGCCTGAGGAGGTTGCAAAGATTCCAGAATCCTACACCGGACATTATATCAAAAAATATATTGAAGAATGAGAATCTATTCATGTTACTGTTCACACCCGGGTTTTGCATTTGCTGCAAAACCCGTAAGAATGCGTAAATTCAGCCAAGAGTGAATTCAGTTACTGTGAGCACCGAAGGTGTGAACAGTAATCCATTCATGACAGCAGGCATATCCAATAATAACCATCTCTTGATTTCTTCCGCCGGAATGTTTATAATAGATTTATCGCAGTGCTCACTTTTTATGGTAAATATTGCACAAAAATCATTCTATTTCTTACAAAATCTTTAAGAAATTGTGAAAAATAAAAAAGTGCTATGAAAAATGGAATTTATTGTATATAATAGGAATTAATATGGCAAAATAGAGTATAGCTTCTTTGCCGTTAAATCCAGCATATTAGCAGGCATTCGGCGCAGGCGTCAGATGCCGATCTGATAAATTACTAAATTATAATGCATAAAAAGTAGAGATGAAAGGGGATATCTGTACATGATGGGAGCAGATATTGGAATTGATTTAGGGACGGCCAGCATTCTGGTATATATTAAAGGAAAAGGTGTTGTATTAAAAGAGCCTTCCGTAGTAGCATTTGACCGCGATACAAATAAGATCAAGGCAATAGGGGAAGAAGCACGGCTGATGTTAGGCCGTACTCCGGGTAACATCGTTGCAGTCCGTCCCCTGCGCCAAGGCGTCATTTCAGACTACACAGTTACAGAAAAAATGATCAAGTACTTTATCCAAAAAGCACTTGGCAAAAAAAGTTTCCGCAAGCCGCGTATCAGTGTCTGCGTACCAAGCGGTGTTACGGAAGTAGAAAAGAAAGCAGTAGAAGATGCGACTTATCAGGCGGGAGCCAGAGAGGTCATGATCATAGAAGAGCCGATTGCAGCAGCAATCGGGGCGGGCATTGATATATCAAGGCCGTGTGGTAATATGATTGTCGATATCGGAGGCGGTACGGCAGATATTGCAGTTATTTCTCTGGGCGGATCTGTTGTCAGTACTTCTATAAAGATTGCCGGGGATGATTTTGACGAAGCGATTGTGCGGTATATGAGAAAGAAACACAATCTGCTGATTGGTGAGCGTACGGCAGAGGATATAAAGATTAAAATCGGTACCTGCTATCCGCTTGCACAGCCGGAAACGATAGATGTCAGGGGCAGAAATCTGGTGACAGGCCTGCCAAAGACTGTCACCGTATCATC
Source organism: uncultured Eubacterium sp. (assembly GCA_910586445.1). Taxonomy (GTDB): domain Bacteria; phylum Bacillota; class Clostridia; order Lachnospirales; family Lachnospiraceae; genus Eubacterium_J. The sequence continues at coordinate 88,562 of CAJUHV010000006.1, read as the reverse complement.
AGAGGAAACAGAAGAAGCACTTAGAGAAGCTACCCTGCAGATTGTAGAAGCAGTCCACAGCGTACTGGAAAAGACACCGCCGGAACTGGCAGCCGATGTGGCTGACCGCGGGATTGTGCTGACCGGCGGCGGTTCACTGCTTAGAGGTTTAGAGGAACTGATCGAGGAAAAAACCGGAATCAATACAATGACAGCCGAAGAACCGATGACATGCGTAGCGGTAGGTACAGGCAAATTTGTAGAATTCCTGGCCGGCAAGCGCGACGATGATTAAACGACAGCCGGAGCGGACAGGTTTTAAAAGAAAGGAAGAATAAGGAAATGGTTAAAGGTTTATACACTGCATGGTCAGGAATGGTAAATGAAATGAACAGGCTGGATGTAATGACAAATAATCTGGCCAATGTGGATACAAACGGATATAAAAAGGAAGGTGCTACCGCAGAACCTTTCCGGACACAGCTGGCGTATAAAATAAAAGACTCTTCCGTGCCGAACCGGCATGCAAAGCAGCTCGGTGATGTCAACCTGGGCGTGAAAATCGGAGAGACTTATACAGACTATACCCAGGGCAGTTTTCGCGTGACTGAAAATAAATACGACTGTGCGATTGACGGCAATGGATTTTTTGCCATTTCCTTTACAGATAAGGCAGGCAATACTTCTGTAAAATACACACGTGACGGTGCATTTACAATTAGTACGGACGGTTTTTTACGTACAAAAGACGGAGATTATGTGCTGAATCAAAATGGTGCACAGAATGGAAATCCAGCAGCAAATAACTATATTCAGTTAGATCCGAATCTTGATTTTACAATTGATTCAGAGGGCTTTATATACCAGAACGATCAGCTCGTAGCACAGCTTGGCCTGGTAGATTTTGAAAACTATGATTTCCTGTCAAAATATGGAGAAAATATGTATGACCTTGTGGAAGGCGGACAGGCGATAGAGGCAGCAGGTGCCATTGAACAGGGCTATTTAGAGGCTTCAAATGTAAAAGTCGTAGACGAGATGGTTTCTATGATCACAATTGCAAGGGCTTATGAATCCAACCAGAAGATGATCCAGACATTTGACTCTATGCTGGATAAAGCGGTTAATCAGGTTGGTAAAGTATAAAAAACTATGAAAATGAAGTAAGTCAGGACTGGCAAAGTATAAAACTGTAAAAATGAATTAATTCAGTTCGGGCAAGGTGTAAAACTATAAAAATAAAGCCAGTCGGGCCTGGTAAAATATAAAAAACTAAGAAAATAAAGTTGGCAGGACTGGCAGAGCATAAAAGACTATGAAAGTGAAGCTGGTCAGGCCTGGTAAGTGTAAAACTGTAAGAATGAAGCCAGCCAGGCCTGGTAAAGTATAAAAACTAAGAAAATAAAGTAAGTCGGGACTAGCAGAGTATAAAACTAAAAATAAAGTAAATCGGGCCTGGCAAAATATAAAAATATATAAAAAATGAAGCAGCAGGTTATGAATCTGTGTCAGCCTGCCGATAATATAAAATAATATGGCTATATTTACATAGTTTCATCAGACCACGGAAGGCATAAGATGGGCATGGAAAGCCGTGGAAGGAGATTACATAATTATGATGAGGGCATTATGGAGTGCAGCATCAGGAATGCGCGCTCAGCAGACAAATGTAGATGCAATATCACACAATCTGTCAAACGTCAATACAGTTGGCTATAAAACAGAAAAACCGGAATTTAAATCACTCCTGTATCAAACGCTGCAGTCGGAGACGACATCGGCAAACGGCGCACAAAAGCCGATTTCTGCACAGGTAGGTTTAGGAACGAGGGTAGCCTCCATTACATCCAGCTTTCGCCAGGGGCCGATGATGGAAGTAGAGAGCAACAGTGCTGTTGCGATACAGGGCAATGGACTGTTTGCGGTAAACGGACGTGATGGTGAGACATACTATACTAGAAACGGTGATTTTTATTGGAGCGAAGGTGCAAACGGACTGACGTTATGTACTTCAGAAGGTTATCAGGTAATGGATTCCAATGAAAATGAAATTATTCTGCCGGATACAGTAGATGCCAGCCGTGTAATGATTTCCACAGACGGCGTGATCGGTTATACAGACGCTGACAATAACTATGTGCCGCTTGGACAGACAATCGGATTGTGGCAGTTTAACAATGATGCCGGGCTGGAAAAGATATCTGGTACTTATTATTTGGAAACAGCAGCTTCAGGTGCGCCTATGAATGAGGCAACGACCGCAGGGCTGGCACGCAGCACGGTACATCAGGGACGTCTGGAAGGCTCCAATGTGCAGGTGGCTGATGAGATGGTCAATATGATTATTGCACAGAGGGCATATGAGCTGAATTCCAGGGCGATCACGACCTCCGACACGATGCTGGAGCAGGCAAATGCCTTGAAGCGATAGGAGGATCGTAAATGAGTATAGGGATCAATGGATTAGGGTCATATATCGATACATCAGCGGTCAGCTCAGCTTCTGGTACAGATCTGTCGAAAAAACTGCAAGGGGCAGGCACATCAGAATCGGCAGCAGAATTAAAAGAAGTATGCCGCGAGTTCGAATCTTATTTTTTAGAGCAGATGTACAAAGAAATGTTTAAAACGATCGGAGCGAGCGAGGAGGGAGATGCTTCTATGTCTTCGCTGGTAGACTATTTTAAAGATGGTGTAGTGCAAAAGCTTGCTGCACAGACAACAGATCAGACAGGCGGACCGCTTGCGCAGCAGCTATATGAGCAGATGAAGCGTAATTACGGTATTGTAGAAGAATCATAAAGACAGGGCTGCTTCGGCAGCCCCTTTTTTATGGGTAAAGGCTAAAGGAGACACGGTTGGAAAAGGTTGGAGGATACATCGGTAATTTCATATTTCAAAATCAGGAAAACGGCTACAGTGTGCTGACTCTTAATACGCAGGAAGGCGAGCTGACCTGTGTAGGCGTGCTGCATGGATTATCCGAAGGCATGAGTGTGGAATTTTTTGGGAGCTTTACAGAGCACCCGGCTTATGGGAGGCAGTTTAAAGTAGAATCCTATGAGGAAAAGGAGCCGGAGGATGAACTGGCTATCGAACGCTATCTGGGCTCCGGTGCGGTCAAAGGCGTCGGTGCGGCGCTGGCAGCACGCATTGTAAAGCGGTTTGGCAGGGATACCTTTCGTATTATTGAAGACGAACCCGAGCGCCTGTCCGAGATTAAGGGGATCAGCGAGCGTAAGGCTCAGGAGATCGCTGCACAGGTAGAAGAAAAGCGCGAGCTTCGCGAGGCGATGATTTTTCTCCAGCAGTTTGGAATTACGCTGTCGCTGGCAGTGAAAGTCTATCAGCAGTATGGGCCGTCTGTTTATACGATTCTCAGGGAAAATCCTTACCGGCTGGCGGATGATATCCGGGGGGTCGGATTTAAAATTGCAGATGACATCGCAAGCCGTGCAGGTATCCGCATGGATTCTGATTTTCGCATTCGAAGCGGTATTCTGTATGTGCTTATGCAGGCTGCCATGGAAGGGCATACATATCTGCCGCAGGCAGAGCTGACAGTCCGCGCAGTTGAGCTGCTTGGTGTCGATGATCAGATGGTGGAAAAAAATTATATGGACCTTGCGATAGCACGCAGAATTGTAATAAAGCAGCAGGGAGAAGACATGCAGATTTATGCCTCGCTTTATTATAACATGGAGCATAATATAGCAGTACTGCTGCGGCAGCTCAATGTAAGGCATGATGTGCTGCGTTCTGAGCTGAAGACTAAGATTGCAGGAATAGAAAAAAAGGCGGGCATGGCGCTGGACGAGCTGCAGTATGAGGCAGTCTGTGAAGCGGTACAGAACGGTTTTTTGATCATTACCGGAGGGCCGGGTACCGGAAAGACGACAACGATTAATTCGATTATCCGTTTTTTTGAAATGGAGGGCATAGACTTTATGCTGGCAGCTCCGACCGGGCGTGCTGCGAAGCGCATGAGTGAGACAACCGGATATGAGGCGCGCACAATTCATCGAATGCTGGAGTTAAACGGTGGCATAGAAGGGGATGCCGGCTTTGACCGCAATGAGTCCAATCCTCTGGAAACGGATGCCATTATTATTGACGAGATGTCAATGGTAGATGTAACGCTGATGCATTCGCTGCTGAAAGCGGTTGCACCGACCACACGCCTCATACTGGTAGGTGATACAAACCAGCTGCCGAGCGTCGGCCCGGGCAGTATCCTAAAAGATATCATTGATTCCGGCAGATACCGTGTGGTACGCCTGACAAAGATTTTCCGGCAGGCAAGCCAGAGTGACATTATCGTAAACGCACACAAAATCAACCGCGGCGATACCGTGCAGCTGGACAACAAAAGCCGTGATTTTTTCTTTTTAAAACGATATGATGCGGATAAGATTACAAATGTAGTACTACAACTGGTGATTCAAAAAATGCCTAAATATGTAGATGCCCAGATGTATGATATACAGGTGCTTACGCCGATGCGCAGGGGGCTGCTGGGTGTTGAACGCCTAAATACAGTGCTCCAGCAGTACTTAAATCCGCCTTCTCCGAAAAAAACGGAAAAAGAGCATGGCAGTTCTTTGTTTCGGGAAGGGGACAAGGTCATGCAGGTCAAGAACAATTATCAGATTGAGTGGGAGATTAAAAACCGCTATGGCATTGCCGTAGAACGGGGGATGGGCATTTTTAATGGTGATATGGGTGTGATCCGCAGCATACGTGAAGTACTTGGTGTGATGACTGTTGAATTTGATGAAGGACGCATAGTAGAATATCCGTTTAAAATGTTAGAAGAGCTGGAGCTTGCCTATGCAGTCACAATACACAAATCGCAGGGCAGTGAGTATCCGGCTGTCGTGATTCCGCTGCTTGGCGGGCCGAAGATGCTGATGAACCGCAACCTGCTCTACACAGCTGTCACACGGGCGAAAAAATGTGTGACACTTGTAGGAGACGAGCGCACTTTTCAGGAGATGATCGAAAATATCAGCGAGCAGAAGCGCTACTGCGGGCTGAAAGACCGTATCCTGGAGCAGGAAGGAGAAGGATCTTGCACAGAAACGATCTAGAGTCATATTTAAAAAAGCTTTTTGTCCAAATACTTCGCCAGATTTATCCAGACCGCTGCCCAGTGTGTGACAGGGTCTTATATGAAGGACATATATGCCGGCCGTGCAGGAGCAGATTAACATATGTCAGGCAGCCGGTCTGCTATTCATGCGGCAAGCCGCTGCAGAACACGGTGCAGGAGTACTGCAGTGACTGTGCCAAAGGACATCATAAGTTTAGCCAGGGCAGGGCGGTATTTGTTTACCAGGGAGCCATGCGCGGCATACTGTACCGGTATAAATACAGTAACCGGAGAGATTATACAGAGTTTTTTGCACAAGAGGCGGCCGGGATGTATCGAGAGTGGGTGGAAAGGCATGGTATTGAGCTGGTCGTACCGGTGCCGCTGTCAAAAAAGAGAATGCGCCGCCGCGGCTATAATCAGGCGGGGCTGTTTGCGAAAAGGTTTGCACAGCTGTGCGGGCTGCCTTATAATGACCGGATTTTAAAACGGATACGCAATACGGCACCACAAAAACAGCTTTCAGCTGAAGAACGAAAAAATAATCTCAAAAATGCTTTTAAAATAGAAGAAAATGTAGTAAACTTAAATAGAGTCCTGCTTGTTGATGACATCTATACGACAGGTAGTACAATAGATGCAGCCGCGCTTGTATTAAAACAGTCGGGAATAAAAGGTGTGTTCTTTTTATGCATCAGCATAGGTCAGGGAGAGTAGATTTATCTTTTTTAAAATCAATAGAAGCGTAGCTGCTTCGATCAAGTAAAGGGGGCACTATATGGACGTAAGGACATGTAAAAGCTGTAAGCGTATTTTCAATTATCTATCAGGGCCGATCATGTGTCCGGCATGTATAGAGAAATTAGAAGAAAAATTTAAAGAAGTCAAGGATTATATTCGTGAGTATCCGAGGGCATCCATGCAGGATGTGGCAGAGGCTACAGAAGTATCTGTTAAGCAGCTGAAAAACTGGGTGCGTGAGGAAAGGCTTAGATTTTCAGATGATTCACCGGTAGGCATTGAGTGCATGAACTGTGGTGCAATGATTAAGTTTGGCAAATACTGCGATGCCTGCAAAGGAAAAATGATCAATACTTTAAGCCATGCGGTAGAGCGTGAGCCTGTAAAACAGGAGGCACCGAAAAAATCAGATGGCGACAGAATGCGGTTTTTGGATTCATAGCATGTCAGTGAATGAAGAATTGAACATGAATTGTAATTAGAACAATCAGAAATAAACGGACGTAAACAAACAGAATGAGAGAAACATAATAAAAAATAATTCAGAGAAAATACGTGAGACAGCATTTACGAAAATGCTGGAATTGCGGTCGAAAAACGGTACAGCCTGCGGGCGGTGCCGTTTTTTGATGCTTTTGTATACATACGACAATAGACCTCCCAGAGCATGTTTTCAAGTATGCATGACAACGGAGCGGCCAGGCAGCAGGCCGTTTATATATCTATGACAATAGAACGTCTGTGCAGCATACTTTCTATATGTATATAAGGCATGGAGGTAATATTTTGAATTCTTCACTCATAAAAAACTTTTCATATACAAATAGCTATGTTATAATAAAAATAATATTGCGGTAACACAGGCATGGGTTGAACTGGAATTTTACGCATATTTCCAGATCGAGTGAAAAATCATATTTGGAAAATCAATTAAAAAAGCAAACTAAAAAACTGGTAAATATACCAAATTAGAAAAGCTAAGTAAAAAATAAACCTTCAATCAAACTAAAAAACCAAGTGAATAAACAGCTTAGACAAACCAGATAAGAAAAACCAAGTAAAAAAACAGATAAGAAAAACCAAACACGAAAAACCAGGAAAAAAGCAAATAAGAAAAATCAGGTAAAAACAGAAACATGAAAAACCAGATTTGAAGAACAAAGAAAGACCAAACATGAAAAACAAATAAACAACCAGACATGAAAATCAGGTGAAAACAGAAACATATAAATAAAAACGAAATAAGAAAACCAAATAAAACCAAACTTGATAAATAAAAAGCGAAACAAGAAAACCAAATGAAAGACGAAATATGAAAACCGAAACAAGGAAACCAACTGAAAAACGAAATATGAAAACCGAAACAAGAAAAATCAAAAAATAATAAATTCAAGTGAAAAATCCAAATAAGAAAAATGGATAAAAAACCAAACTTGAAGACCAGACAAGAAAAATCAGAAAAAACTAAATTTGATAATCAAATAAAAATTTTGAAAAAGCAATTTGAAAATATCAAATCAGAAAAAACATGTCAACAAACTTTGAAAAGAAAATTAGAAAAATTAAGTTTGAAAAACAAATTTCACTTTCAAATAAAAAACTGCGGCATGAAATGGCATATTAATCATTATACAGTAAGAGATCGGAGGTAACATAACAGATCATGGTAGATCAGGAGCGAGTTCGTGAGATGACAAAGCTGGCAGCTTATGAGAAGCATGAAGGAAAGCGGTGCCGTCTGGTAACGCGTTATTTCCGCAGCGATTTTGTAGTACGGGAATTGTTAAAGGGGTTTTTATATGGTACGGCTGCTTTCGGCATAATCCTGCTGATGTGGGGCGTATGCCATTTAGAAGAGCTGATTGGAAATCTGGATAGTATTGACCTGATTCAGCTTGGAACAGCGGTATTGATCAGGTACGTGATGTTCCTGATCGTATATTTAGTTGCAGTAGATATTTATGCAAATGTATATTATGCGGAGGGGAAAAAGAGAACAAAGCGGTATTACCGCCACTTAAAGCGCCTTGGGCGGATGTATGAAGATCACGAGGGGCACAGCACGCCGCTTCGGCATTAGGGCAAATACGCATTGGAAAATGGAGGTTTAGGAGATCGCATGACATTTTTATTGGAATTGAAAGAAAAACTCCGCAGCTTTTACGGGAAGTATGAGGTCTATCTGCTGCCGGTCATAAAATTTTTACTTGCAGCGGGGGTTTTTTGGATGATCCGGCAGAAAATCGGATATATGGAACGGCTGAACAGTGTGTCTCTGCTGCTGATCCTGTCGCTGGCATGCGCAATCCTGCCGATCGCGATTATGCTTCTGGCAGCAGGAGTGCTGATCACCCTGCACTGTTATGCATTATCGATGCAGGCAGGCGTCATCATGTTTGTACTATTTGCCATTATGTATCTTCTTTATTTTCGTTATGCGTCGCGTTATGCATACAATGCCCTGCTGGCACCGATCGCATGTTCTGTGGGGATTCCTTATGTTATGCCGGTAGCAAACGGATTATTGCAGCCGCCTGTGTCTGTGATACCAACAATTTGCGGCATGATTACGTATTATTTCTTAAACGGGATTATGGCAAATGAAACCAGTCTTAGTACAGTGGAAGAGGATGAGGAGCTGATTCGCAAATTCCAGGAGATTATTAAGCAGTTTGCCGGAAACCGTGAGATGTATCTGTCAGTTGCGCTGCTTGCTGCGACTGCGATTATAGTATACGTTATCCGCCGTCTTTCTGTTGATTATTCATGGACGATTGCCATTGTATTGGGAATGCTGATGCAGTTTTTAGGATATTTCATAGGATATATGGAGATTGGTATGAGCAGCCGGACATCTGCACTTGTGATCGGATGCCTGATCAGCACGGTAATTCTTTTTCTGATACAGTTTTTATTTTTCAGCCTGGATTATATGCGTACAGAACGGGTTCAGTTTGAAGATGATGAGTATTATTATTATGTGAAGGCAGTACCAAAGAGTTATGTGGCTACGAGGGAGAAAAAGGTAAAGAAAATCAGCAGCAGGAATAAACGGGAAAGAGATGACGATGTTTCGCGGGAAGAGCTGATGAGTGATATGGATATCTATATGGACGATGAGGAAGATTAAAATATCAATGAGGCCGGAGGCGGGCAGCTGACCAATGTTATCTATAATAGGAAGGAAGTGAAAATGTGCAGACAGTTATCAGTACAATGCAGTGGTTTGCGGAAAAATATATGTTTTGGATCACGCCGCAGAAAATCACGACTATTGATGCGGTCGAGATTCTGCTTCTTACGTGTTTGTTTTACCATGTACTGGTATGGATCAAAGATACGCGTGCCTGGATGCTGTTTAAAGGTATTATTGTTATTTTGATCTTTATTGTAATTGCAGCAGTTTTCCAGATGAACACGATTTTATGGCTGGCGAGCAAGACGGTAAATGTCGCATTGATTGCGCTTGCCGTGATTTTTCAGCCGGAGCTGCGCAAGGCACTCGATCAATTGGGCAGGAAAAAATTTGTGACGGCGCTGTTTGATTTTGGAATGGCACAGGAGACTGGGAGATTCAGTGACAGGACAATTAATGAATTAGCCAAGGCCTCATTTGAGATGGGAAAAGTCAAGACCGGGGCATTGATTGTTGTAGAGCAGGATATCGTGCTGACAGAGTATGAACGTACAGGAATAGAGCTTGATTCGCTGCTCTCCAGCCAGCTATTGGTCAATATATTTGAAAAAAACACACCACTGCATGACGGTGCGATTATTGTGAGAGGGAACCGGGTAGTGGCAGCGACCTGTTATCTGCCGCTTTCGGACAGTATGTCGATCAGCAAGGAACTAGGGACGAGGCACCGGGCTGCGATCGGAATCAGTGAAGTCAGTGACTCGCTTACGATTATAGTGTCCGAAGAGACAGGCGCAGTATCTGTTGCCAAAGGCGGAAGAATATACAGGGAGCTGACACAGGACGGACTGCGCGAGCAGCTGAAAATCATACAAAATGCAGAGATTGAAACATCACGCCTGCATTTTCTGCAAAGGAGGCTTAGAGATGTTAAGAAACGTCGTAAAAAAGCTGACTAAAAATCTGGGCCTGAAGATACTGGCGCTCCTGTTTGCAGCTGTAATGTGGATGGGGGTCGTAAATCTGGATGATCCTCCTATGAATAAAAAGTTTACGATTGCTGTTACGGTTGAAAATGAAGAAGCGGTTACGTCAATGAATAAGTATTTTGAGTTTGACAGTGAATCGTCCAATGTGACAATTAACGTACTGGGCAAGCGCAGCATTATTAATGACATCAGCGCTTCGGATTTTAAGGCGACTGCTGATATGAGCCGGCTCATACAAAGGGAGAATGAAAATGTAGTGCCGATTGAGATCACCGCGCTGCGTTATGCGAGCAAGCTCACGATTTCAAAACGCACAAGAGAACTGAAAGTGACATTGGAAGACCTGATGACACAGCGGTTCGTCATACAGCCGGTTGCACAGGGCAGTCCGGCGGAGGGATATGCGCTGGGCGATATGTCCGTGGCTCCAAACCGTATTACGATTTCAGGGCCGAAAGCTGTCGTATCCAAGATTGATTCGGTGAAGGCACCGATCGATATTCTGGATATGAGCACGGATATTACAGACAGTGTAATGCCGGTGATCTTAGATAAAAACGGAGAAACAATCGATACGACAAGGCTGACAATCAGTGTAGAAATTGTTACAGTCAGGGTAGACATTGTATCGGAGAAGGCGGTTCCGATCAAAGTAAATTATAGCGGCAAGCCGGCAGATGGATATGAGGTTATTGCAGCAAAAGCAGATCCTGCGACGGTGACAATTAAAGGGCCGTCGGATATACTAAATACGATCAGCGCAATATCGATACCGGACACTGATATCAGCGTAGAAGATGCCGATGATGAGTTTGAGCAGAAACTGGATATAAACCGCTATCTGCCGGAGGGGGTATCTTTAAGCAATTCTTCGCAGGCGACGATTACCGTAAAAGTAGATATAGAGCAGCTGGAACGCAGGGTGATCCACGTACCGACCAGATACATTGCCGTAGACGGCCTGCCGGAAGGATATCAGCTTGAGTTCAATGATCAGAACGTTGATATAGAAGTGTACGGCCTGACCGATGACCTGAACACCCTGTCCGCAAGTGCACTGCGTCCGGTACTGGATGTCAGCGGCATGGAGCCTGGAAGGCATGTCGGACAGCTTCAGCTGACGCTGGACAGTGAGTTTATCGTAGGCGATACTTCAGTATCCTTTACGATTAGTTCTGACAGTAATGATGATGAAACAAATACAGGCACAGATGATGTACAGACAGATATAGACTCAGATACAGGCGCAGATACAGGTTCAGATACAGATGTAGATCAGGACGATGAAAGTTCTGTTGATGACAGCAGAACAAGGATAGATGATTTAGCAAATCGGGAGGAAGAATAACAATGGGCAGAATGTTTGGAACAGATGGTGTCAGAGGCGTTGCAGGTGCAGAACTGACAATCGAGCTGGCAACACAGCTGGGGCAGGCAGGCGCATATGTGCTGACAAGGGAAAAGGAGCATCAGCCGACCCTGATTGTCGGATGTGATACACGCATATCCGGCGGCATGCTTGCCAATGCGCTGATGGCGGGTATATGCTCGGTAGGGGCGAATGCGATCTATGTAGGCGTGATTCCGACACCGGCAGTTGCTTATCTGACGAAACGGCATAAAGTGGATGCGGGAGTTATGATTTCTGCTTCTCATAATCCGATGGAATTTAACGGGATTAAGTTTTTTAACGGAGACGGATATAAGCTGTCGGACGAACTGGAAGACGAGATTGAGGCGCTGATTAGAAACCATATGAAGGATGTCACGCTGCCGGTCGGTTCAGGCGTAGGCAGGATCGATTATCGGTTTGATATCCGCGATGAATATGTAGAGTTTATCAAAAGATGTGTGCCGGTCGATCTGCATGGATTAAAAATCGTAGCGGACTGTGCAGAGGGGGCTGCTTATTATACCTCCATAAAAGCATTAAGAGAGCTGGGGGCAGATTTAATTCCGATTCATATTCATCCGGACGGAACAAATATCAATGCAAACTGCGGTTCGACCCATATGGATGAGCTGAAAGCACGTGTAGTTTATGAAAAGGCGGATATCGGCCTGGCTTTTGACGGAGATGCCGACCGCCTGCTGACTGTCGATGAGCAGGGAAATATCGTAGACGGCGACCAGCTGATGGCAATCTGCGGCAATTATATGAAGCAGAAGGGAACTTTGAAAAAAGATACCATAGTGGTCACAGTTATGACAAATTTAGGGTTTACAATATTTGGAAGGGAGAACGGCATTCATATTGAAAAGACAAAAGTTGGCGACCGCTACGTACTCGAAAACATGAGGGAAAACGGCTACAATATCGGGGGAGAGCAGTCCGGCCATATTATTTTCCTGGATGATAATACAACCGGAGACGGGCTTTTGAGCGCACTGCATGTGCTGCAGGTAATGGCTGATACAAAGAAAAAGCTGTCAGAGCTTGCCTCTGTCATGGAAATCTATCCACAGGCGCTGGTCAATGCGAAGGTGCCGAACCATAAAAAAGAACATTATATGGAATATGCAGAAATTGCGGAGGCAATCGAAAAGCTGGAGCAGAGGTTTAATGGGGAAGGCCGTGTACTGATCCGTCCATCCGGCACGGAGCCGTTAGTACGTGTTATGATCGAAGGAAAAGACCAAAAAGAGATTGATAAAGAAGCCGAAAAACTGGCTGAACTAATTACAAAAATAATGTTATAGGGGTAATTAATATGGTAAGTCAAAAAGTAAAGATAAAAAATCCTACGGGCCTGCACCTTCGGCCTGCAGGGGTTTTATGTAAGAGTGCGATTGATTACGGTTCTGTCATTACGTTTAAATACGGCGGGGAAAATATCGCAAATGCAAAAAGTGTATTGAGCGTGCTGGGGGCCTGCATCAAGAGCGGAGATGAAATCGAACTCATATGCGAGGGCGAGGATGAAGAGATTGCATTAAAAGAAATGGTAGCTTTGATTGAGTCAGGATTAGGAGAGTAAATGATGAAGAAACTGTTGATTACCGGATGCGGCGGACAGCTGGGACGCGCATTGAACAAAGAGTACGAAAGCGAGCAGGTAGAAATCATCAATACCGATGTGCCTGAAGTAGATATTACAGATCTGGAGGCAGTCTTAAATCTGGTGGACGAGAAAAAGCCGGATGTAATTATTAACTGTGGAGCGTTAACAGCAGTTGATTTGTGTGAAAGTGAATATGACAAGGCTTTTCGGATTAATGCGATCGGCCCGCGCAACCTTGGCATTGCTGCAGGCAGGGCCGGCGCAAAGCTGTTTCAGATATCGACAGATTATGTGTTTTCCGGTGAAGCCGACAGGCCTTATGTCGAGACGGACCAGCCAGATCCGCAAAATGTGTACGGTTCTACAAAGCTGGCAGGCGAACAGTTTGTGCGGGAGTTTGCAGACCGTTATTTTATCATCCGGACGGCATGGCTGTACGGAGAAGGCAAAAATTTTGTAGGTACGATGCTGCGCCTTGCCCAGTCTCATGATCAGGTAAGCGTCGTAAAAGATCAGGTCGGTACGCCGACGAGCGCGGCCGAGCTGGCAAAAATGATCCATATATTGGAACCGACAGAAAATTATGGGCTGTTTCACGGCACATGCGAAGGATACTGCAGCTGGGCAGAATTTGCAGAAGAAATCTTTAGACAGGCCGGAAAAAATACAAAAGTAAATCATATTACGACAGAAGAATTCGGCGCAGCAGCAAAAAGGCCGGCATATTCGATTCTGGACAATTACATGCTGCGCATGACAACAGATTTTCAGATGATGGACTGGAAAGATGCATTAAGTGTGTATATGAAGACCATATTGTAGTCATAATAATATATAGTTATAACTGCCGGTAAGGAGAAGACGAAAAATTATGAGAACTTATTTAGTGACAGGCGGAGCCGGATTTATCGGGTCTAATTATATCCAGTATATGTTCCGCAGATACGACAATGAAATACGGATTATTAACGTAGATGCACTGACTTATGCCGGAAATCTGGAAAATCTGAAGGATGTGGAGCATAGGGATAATTATACGTTTATAAAAGCAGATATCTGCGATAAAGAGGCAGTTTCTGATATATTTTCACAAAACGACATTGACCGCGTCGTGCATTTTGCGGCAGAGTCGCATGTAGACCGGAGCATACGCAATCCGGAGATTTTTGTGCAGACCAATGTAATGGGCACGGCAGTTATGTTAAACTGTGCCAAAGCGGCATGGGAGCTGCCGGACGGGAGCTATCAGGAAGGAAAGAAATTCCTGCATGTGTCTACCGACGAAGTATATGGCTCCCTAGATCAGGACGGCGGATATTTTTATGAGACGACGCCGTACGATCCGCACAGTCCGTATAGTGCCAGCAAGGCTGCCTCCGATTTTTTGGTAAAGTCCTATATAGACACATATCATTTTCCTGCAAATATTACAAACTGTTCCAATAACTATGGGCCGTACCAGTTTCCAGAAAAACTGATTCCGCTTATGATTAATAATGCACTCTGCGGCAGAAAGCTGCCGGTCTATGGGGACGGGAAAAATGTCCGTGACTGGCTGTACGTAGATGACCATGCAAAGGCGATTGATCTGGTACAGGAGAAGGGAAAGCTCGGAGAGACATACAATATCGGCGGGCATAATGAGAAGCAGAATATAGAAATTGTAAACATTATTATCGAAGCGTTATTGGAAATGCTGCCGGAAGATGACGAGCGCAGAAAACTGGTCAGCAAAGACCTCATTACCTATGTAGAAGATCGTAAGGGACATGACCTGCGTTATGCGATTGCTCCAGATAAAATCAAAGAGCAGATCGGGTGGGAGCCTGAGACGATGTTTGCAGAAGGCATTAAAAAGACAATTGCCTGGTACTTTGCCCATGAAGACTGGATGAAAAATATTACCAGCGGTGATTATCAGAAATATTATGAAGAGATGTATAAGGATAAGTAAGGATAAATAAGGACGTATGATTCTATGAATGGCAGATTTGTAGTACAGGAGGGACATTTTCATATAGAAAGCAGCAGCAGGTATGTACTGATCGGCTGGTTTGACGGAGAAGACAGAGATTTCCAGGCAGGAAAAGACTGTTTTGAAGTATATTTGGACAATCAGCGTCTGGATACGCATGTAGTATGTCTGGAGGATGAGTCTGTACGGCAAAAATATGCCAAATACGATCTGAAGGTGTCAAAGGAATATGTAATCAGTGCAAAGCTGCCCAAGGATTTTGCCAGGTTTCATAAGCTGCATGCACGCCTTGCGGACGGCAGGCTGTTTTTTGAGCGCGGCGTGCCGCAGCTGCTTCGGCTGCGCGGCCAGCTGAATTACCGGATTACCAATGTGCAGTCTACAGGTGCCAGCTGTGTCATAAGCGGATGGGCAGCTTCGAAAAAGCCGATTAAAATCAATGTCTTTGACCGCATGGATGTACCGGTCAAATGCGAGGTCAGCCATTTTCCAAAACCAGATGTGGCACTGGAGTACCGCGAGACAGACGGCTTGTATGACAGCGGGTTCAGCGTGACAGTGCCCGTCAACGGCAGGAAAAAAATGATACTGCAGATTACAGACGGGGAGCGTTCTGTCATGCATCAGTTCCGCCCGGTAGATAAAAACCGTGTGATACTGTATGTAAAAAAAGCACAATATTATATGAAGCGCAACGGCATAAAGAAAACATGCAAACGCGCAGTCAATGAACTGTATGAGCTGGTCGGAGATACCGGCAATTATACAAAATGGCGTCAGAAAAATATGCCGTCTGAAGCTCAGCTGGCAAGTCAGAGACAGAAGATGCAGGAATCACAGCACAGGGGGAGCACTGTTCCGCTTGTATATGTGGTTACGCCGTATAAGGATTTCCATTATTTTACAGCAGCTGCAGTGTCTATGAAAAATCAGACTTATACAAACTGGAAATGGATTATTGTATGTGCGCAGGCGGAAATACAAAATGCAAAAGAACGCCTGCATGGAATTATTTCTGAAAACAAGATTATATTTTTGGAAAGTGCCGGCCAGCAAAGCAGCCAGCATAAAATCGCGCAGGCGTTTTCGTGGATCGGCGGGCGGCATGCATTTGACTGCACTGCCGCAGAGGGGCCGGATGCGGGTACGAAAGAGCTGTCAGAACAGGACTTACATGCGAAGAAAATATGGACAGTGCTGCTCGCGCCGTCTGATACGTTAGAACCAGATGCGTTATACAGCTGTCTGGAGCTGATCCGGCACTGTCCAAAGGCAGACATGTGTTATACAGACGAAGACCAGCTGTCTGAGGACGGCAAGCTGTACAGTAAGCCGGTATTTAAATCTGATTTTAATATTGATATGCTGCGTGCGATGAATTATCTGGGGCACATGGTGCTGCTGCGTGCGGATCTTGTAAGCAAAATCGGTGCATGGAATGCCGCATATGCGAACGAGGCGTCTTATGATTATTACCTGCGCGCTGCCGAAGCTGCCTCGTTGGTCGTGCATCTGCAGCGTGTAGTCTATCATCAGCGGGAAACCGGCAGGCAGCCGCACGGAGCAGGTCAGGTTATTTTAAATGCACATTATAAAAGGCAGGGGATACCTGCATATGCTTCGCCGTCGCAGACGCCGGGCATTTATCATACGACATATCAATGGGATGAGACGCCTATGGTGTCCGTCAATATCCCAAACAAGGATCATATAGATGATTTGGATACGTGCGTGCAGTCCGTGCTTAAAAAGTGCACATATCCTAATTATGAAATTGTAATTATAGAAAACAACAGTGCTGAGGAAAGTACGTTTGCATATTATAAAAAGCTGCAGGAGCAGGATCAGCGTGTACGCGTGGTATACTGGAAGGAAGAGTTTAATTATTCGAAAATAACCAATTTCGGCGTGGCACAGTCCAAAGGCTCTTACATTCTGCTGCTGAATAACGATACGGAAGTGATTACTCCTGATTTTATGGAAGAGATGCTGGGCTACTGCATGCGTGAGGATGTAGGCATATGCGGTGCGAGATTGTTCTATTTTGACGATACGATTCAGCATGCAGGGGTTATTGTAGGACTGGGAGGCATATGCGGCGAAGGGTTTCAAGGATTTCCAAAAGAAAACGGGGGATATCAGAACCGGATTTTCTGTCCGCAGGATTACAGTGCCGTCACCGCAGCCTGCCTGATGACAAAAAAGAGTGTCTTTGAAGAAGTCGGCGGCATGGATGGAAATCTGCAGATTGCATACAATGATATTGACTACTGTTTAAAAGTCAGGGATACGGGCAGGCTTGTCGTATACAATCCGTTTGCCATGCTGCACCATTATGAATATAAATCAAGAGGGGTGGAAAATACGGCAGAGAAGCTGGCGCGTTATAATAAAGAAGTAGATTTATTTACGGCCAGATGGGCGGATTTGATCAGCGCCGGAGATCCGTATTATAACCCGAACCTGACGAGAAGATATCAGGATTTTTCTTTAAGAAGGATTGAGCTGTTAAAATAACGGCTGCCTTTACAGGAAAATTTAAAGGAGATTAAAGTAATGAAGGGAATTATACTTGCCGGAGGTTCCGGCACAAGACTATATCCGCTGACAAAATCGATCTCAAAACAGATCATGCCGGTGTATGACAAGCCTATGATTTATTATCCGCTGTCTACGCTGATGCTTTCGGGCATACGGGATATTCTGGTTATCTCTACACAGAGGGACCTGTCTATTTTCGAAGACCTGTTTGGAGACGGCAGCCAGCTGGGGCTGAATATGTGTTATGCCGTGCAGACAGAACCGCGCGGGCTTGCCGACGCATTTTTGATCGGCGAGCAGTTTATCGGAAACGATCCGGCGGCGCTTGTGCTCGGAGACAATATTTTTTACGGGCAGAGCTTTTCGAGGGTGCTCAAATCCGCAGCCGGCATAAACGAAGGCGCGGTGATCTTCGGCTATTATGTCAGAGACCCTAGGGAATACGGGGTTGTAGAGTTCGACGAGCAGGGCAGGGCTCTTTCGATCGAAGAAAAGCCTAAGCAGCCAAAGTCCAATTATGCGGTGCCGGGACTGTATTTTTATGACAATCAGGTGGTAGAAATCGCCAAAAATGTAAAACCTTCGGCAAGAGGCGAGATCGAAATCACTTCCGTAAACGAGGAATATTTAAAACGCGGACAGCTGAAGGTAGAGACTCTGGGGCGCGGCTTTGCATGGCTGGATACAGGGACGCATGATTCCCTGCTGGATGCGGCAGACTTTGTTGCGGCAGTACAAAAGCGGCAGGGACGGTATATTTCATGTATCGAAGAGATTGCATACAAATGCGGATTTATTGACCGCGAGCAGCTGATTGCATTGGCACAGCCATTATTAAAGACAAATTACGGACAGTATTTGATGGACATTGCACAGGGACTGTGATCGGCAGCATACAGAATGGGAAGGAAAAAAGATGGGAAAGATCAAAGTAACTACATGTGATATAGAGGGCCTGCTGGTTATTGAGCCGACTGTATTCGGGGATGCCCGCGGCTATTTTATGGAAACATATAATTATAATGATTTTAAAGCGGCAGGCATTGACGCAGTATTTGTACAGGACAATCAGTCTGCTTCAAAGAAAGGCGTGCTGCGCGGGCTGCATTTTCAGATTCAGTACCCGCAGGATAAGCTGGTACGCGTAATCCGCGGAGAAGTATTTGATGTGGCAGTAGACCTGCGCAGAGGGTCAAAGACTTATGGCAGGTGGCATGGCGTCAAACTCTCCGAGGAAAATAAAAAGCAGTTTTTTATTCCTAAGGATTTTGCACATGGCTTTGTCGTGCTGTCGGATTATGCAGAGTTTGCATATAAATGCACAGACTTTTATCACCCAAATGATGAAGGCGGGCTGATTTATAACGACCCGGATATCGGGATTGACTGGCCGGTTCCAGATGATATGGAGCTGATTATGGCTGAGAAGGACAGACAATGGGGCGGCATCCGCGCTTTTACGGAAACGTACCGCAGCTAGACCCGTTGCGGAAAAGAATGAAATCATAATAAAATTTCATGCAGGTATGCAGCAGAACGGATATAAGCTTCATGCAGATAAGTTATAGAACTAATACAGGTTTCATGTGGATATGTTATAAATTGATACAGGCTTCATGCAGATCTACGATAGAATTGCTGCAGGTTACATGAAGATCTGATTATAGAACTAATACTGGTCTCATATGGATATGTTATAAATTCGATACAGATTATATGAGATCCGCAGTAAAACTGATACAAGTTACATGAAGGCCTGTCATAGAACTAATACAGGTTCTATGCAGATAAGTTATAGAACGGATATAGGTTTTATGCAGATTTGACGCAGGCGGAGGCTGATTCGATATAAGAGGGATGCGACTAGGGATGGTAAGTCAGAAGATTGGAAGTACCGTGCTTTTTCTGCCGGATAATATGGAAGGATTTATGGCAGGGGAGCCTGATAAAGAGAATCTGGAGAATAAAGAGGATCTAAAGCATAAAGAGAATCTGGAGAATAAAGAGATCCGGGTGCTGGAAGAAATCGTGCATAATTATTCCGAGGATGATTATCATAGTCAGATTACGAGCCGTAAAAGCTGGACGGCGATGTATCAGCTGGCAGAGTCCAGAGCCGGCCTCATCGAATGGCTGGATATTCCAAAGCAGTCAAAGGTGCTGGAGCTTGGAGCCGGATGTGGATCGATTACATCAGCGCTATTAAAAAAAGGGGCAGCAGTCACCTGCCAGGAAGAGAATCTTTATTTCAGCAGGCTCAATGCCAGACGGCATGCACAAAAAGAGCTGACAATCTATGCGGTGCCGTTTGACGAGTGTGAGGCGCAGCTTGCAGATGACTTTGACCTGGCCGTGCTGATCGGCGTCCCGTTTCCGGCAGACCGGGCAGAACGGCTGCTGCGCACCATCCGCGCACATTTGAAACCAAAAGGAATGCTTGTGCTTGCTGCGGAAAATAAATTTGGATTAAAATACTGGGCAGGCAATAAGGAGCCGCATACAAATAGATATTTTGCCGGACTTGAAAATGCCGGAATACAGCTGTATTCGAAAAGGGCGTTAGAAGATCTGCTTGGACGGACAGGCTTTACAAAACAGGAGTTTTATTATCCGTACCCGGATTATCGTTTTGCACTCGAGCTTTATTCAGACAGGCATCTTCCCAAAAAGGGAGATTTGAATTATAATATTGCAAATTATGAAGATGACAGGCTGCTGTTATTTGACGAGCAGAAGGTGTATGACAGTATTATAGAAGAAGGGCAGTTTCCGTTTTTTTCCAATTCTTATCTATGCCTTGCCGCAGATGACGGCGGAGAAGGCATAAAGCAGGAGACGGAATATGTCAGATACGCTTCTGACCGCAGCAGGGAGCTTGCCGTCCGTACGGATTTAAACGGCCGCAGGGTATGCAAGCGGCCGATGTATCCGCAGGGTGCCCGCCATATAGCGCATATTGCAGAGGCTTATGAGCGTTTATGCAGGCAGTATGAACAGACAGATTTAAAATTTAACCATTGTGTGCTCCATACGCAGGAAGAGGGAGAGCTTTATGCAGAATTTGAATACCTGCATGCTAAAGCGCTGCAGACACAGGTTGAGCAGGCAGCGGCAGCAGGAAATTTGAAAAAAGTCTTTGACATCCTGCACAAGATCAGGCAATATATCAGAAACAGCAGTCAGACAGTACCGTTTACGATTACAAAAGAATTTACACATGTATTTGGAAATATTGCGGGGATTTCGGCGATTCAGAATGCAGCCTGCTCGGAGGTATCCGATATAGACCTGATCCTTCCGAATATTTTGACCACAGATGACGGGACATGGCATGTGATTGATTATGAATGGACTTTTTTCTTTCCAATACCGCAGGATTTTGTGATTTACCGGACACTGTTTTTCCTCAATCATGAGAATCCAAATAATGACGGACTGACGATGGACAGGCTGCTGGCAGCAGCGGGCATTTCGCAGGAAGAAGCCGCAGTCTATGCACAGATGGAAGAGGGGTTCCAGCAGTATGTGACAGGCGGACTGATTCCGTACCGGGAGATGGTGAACCTGCTGGAACGCAGATTTTTCAATATTACAGAACTAAAAGCAGATTATGACCGCGTTGTGGCGCAGAATAACTTGTTAAAAGGACGAGGCATATTTAAAATAGCCAGGGCCGTTAAGAAAAAACTGACAGGAAACTAAATCTATGAAACAAACAAATTCGAAAATGCAATATAAGCGTTTCATTATGCTGCTTGGGACGATCCTGATCATAGCAGTAGAAACGGCGATGTTTGCCTGTTTGTGGTATAACTACTATGCAAATCGTGAATTAAGGCATATGCGTAAATATTTCCGGTATTTTTACTATTACCGCAGAGGGCACTGGACAGTCATTGTCCTGTATGCAGTTGTGCTCATCTTGTTTATGAAGGTGCTCGGGGGATTTCGGGTAGGCTACCTGCGCAACCTGGATGTGTTCTATTCGCAGATTTTATCCGTGATTGCGACAAATGCGGTGGAATATCTGCAGCTTGCATTGATTGCAAAATGGAAATTCCTGCAGTTTTCTACACCGATTGCTGTGCTGGCGGTTCTGCAGATGGCAGTCGGCATACTATGGATTGTCGCGATGCGCTCGGTCTATGCGAGGCTGTACCCTCCGCATGAGATGCTTTTGATCTACGGAGATATCAGCCCTAAAGCGCTGATACGCAAGCTGGAATCCAGGGGAGATAAATACCTTGTAAAGCAGACGATGCATTTAAAGGAAGGAATCGATCAGATTCTTGCCAAAATACCAGAATATGAATCCATTATTATCGGAGATATACCGTCACATGAGCGTAATTTATTTTTAAAATTCTGCTTTGAACATAATATACGCTGCTATTCCGTGCCAAAGATCTCAGATATTATGATTATCAGCGCTTCAGAAATAGATTTGTTTGATTCACCGCTGCTGTTGTTCCGCAACAATGGGCTGACCTTTGGACAGAGCTTTGTAAAACGGGCCATGGATATCGCAATCGGGCTGACAGGCTGTATATTAGCGTCCCCGGTTATGCTGCTGATTGCGGCTGCGATCAAGCTGTATGACGGCGGGCCGGTAATGTATTCGCAGGACCGCCTGACCAAAGACGGCAGGACGTTTCGCATTTATAAATTCCGCAGCATGATTGTGGAATCAGAAAAAAAGGGGGCCAGGCTGGCCAGTGCACATGATGACAGGATCACTCCGGTAGGAAAGGTAATCCGCAGGCTGCATGTAGACGAGCTGCCGCAGCTGTTTAACGTGCTGATCGGTGACATGTCCTTTGTTGGGCCGAGACCGGAACGCGAGGAAATTACAAGCGAGTACGAGCAGAGCATTCCGCAGTTTCGCTTCAGGCTGAAGATGAAAGCAGGACTGACCGGATATGCACAGGTATACGGCCAGTATAATACAGTGCCGTATGATAAATTAAAACTAGACTTGACTTATATAGAAAACTATTCCTTCTGGCTGGATATAAAGCTGATTTTATTGACGGTTAAGATCCTGTTTCAGAAAGAAAAATCTGAAGGCGTAGCGGACAGCCAGAAAACCGCATTGAAAAAAGAAAAAATTTAAAATGAGAAATCAAGATCAAGAATGAAGAAGAAAGATCAAGATAAAAGGTCAAGATAAAAGATTAAGATGAAAAATCAAGATTGAAGACTGAAAGAGCAAGATAAAAGATTAAGATCGAAGACTGAAAGAGCAAGATAGAAGGTCAAGATAAAAATCAAGATCGAAGACTGAAAGAGCAAGATAAAAGATTAAGTTAAAAGATTAAAGATTAAGATTATTGACTATTATTAAGTAGAAAGAAATGTGTATGATTATGGGCAGACAACATGATTTAAATAATGAAGATACGGATGATCCGGTTATATCTATAATTATGCCTGCCTATCAGGCCGGGCGCTATATCGGGCAGGCGGTAGAGTCTGTCCGGCAGCAGACCTGCGAAGAACCGTGGGAACTGCTTATTATTGACGACTGCTCGACGGATGATACGCCGCAGATTGTAAAAAACCATGCGGCAGACCCGCGTATCCGCTATATACGCCAGACGCAGAATCAGGGCACGGCTGCGGCGCGCAACCGCGGCATAGAGCTTGCACGGGGCAGGTACGTGGCATTTTTAGATGCTGACGACTGGTGGGACGCGGACAAGCTGCGGCTGCAGATGAAGTGTATCGGGCGCACCAAAGCAGTATTGTGCTGTACAGGCAGGGAGCTGATGCAGCCGGACGGGACGCCTAAGGGGCATGTAATTCCTGTGCCAAAGCGGATTACCTATCCGATGATGCTGCGCACAAATGTGATTCCGTGCGGGTCGGCTGTACTGCGTACGGATATCGCCAGAGAGTTTGGCTTTGTCCATGACGAATGCCATGAGGATTATATTTTATGGATGAGAATACTAAAAAAGTATAAGACAGCAGCGGGTGTAAATGTGCCGGCTTTAAAATGCCGGCTGAGTGAAGGCGGCAAATCCAGAAATAAGCTGAAATCAGCGTGTATGCAGTACGGCTCCTACCGGTATCTGGGGTATGGGCGCATACGGTCGCTTTATTATATGGTTTTTTATATGCTCAATGGATTTGGCAAATATTTAAGCCCTAGTAAGGAGTGACTAAGTGGACAGATTTATTAGTGATGTAAAAAAATATCAAAAATACACGATCTATGCGGCAAAGTCTGAGCTGAAATCGGAGGTTGCAAATTCGCATTTGAGCTGGCTGTGGTGGATTTTAGATCCAATGCTGTTTATGATCGTATATACGTTTGTGGCCCTGACGGTATTTCAAAAATCCGAGCCGTATCTGCCGGTATTTATTTTCATCGGATATAACAGCTGGAATTTTTTCTCTGCCTGCCTGCGGCAGAGCGTGAAGCTGGTAGCAGCCAACAAGGCTATCGTATCCAAAGTATATATACCCAAATTTATTTTAATTTTTGTAAAAATCATATCCAATGGATTTAAAATGTTTGTGGCATTCTCGCTGGTGGTAATCATGATGATCGGCTACCGCGTGCCGGTAGACTGGAAAGCGGTGCTGCTGCTGCCGCTGTTTGTCGTACTGCTGGTGGTGACATTTGCGTTCAGCTGCATACTGCTGCATTACGGCGTCTATGTGGAGGATCTGGCGAATGTAGTGACAGTTGTGCTCAAGCTGCTGTTTTACCTGACAGGAATCTTTTTTTCGATCTACAAGCGCGTGCCATATCCGTACAGCAGCCTGCTGCTGAAATGCAATCCAATGGCGCTGATTGTAGATTCCATGCGCCAGGTGCTTATTTATCAGTCAATGCCGGACTGGGGCCCGGTAATCGTATGGTTTATCATCGGGGTCGTACTGTCCGTTGTGGGAGTACATACGATCTATAAGCATGAGAACAGCTATGTGAAGGTAATGTAGGAGAACCAAATATAATAAAAGCAGAATGGTCTGAGGAAATAAGATGGATGCACAAGAATATGCAATCGAGGTAACGGATCTAAAGATCCGCTATAAGTGCCTGAACAGGATATCAATTCGAAAAAGCCTGTTCAGCATGAAAAAATCAGAGATAGATGTATTTGAGGCAGTAAAAGGGGTGTCTTTTGCGGTTCCAAGAGGAGAAATCATGGGAATCGTAGGCAAAAACGGAAGTGGAAAATCTACAATGCTGCGGGCGATTGCAGGCATATTTTCGGCGGATGAAGGCACGATTGACCTGCATGGGCATACCGTGAGCCTGCTGTCCATAGGAGTCGGATTTCAAAAAAAGCTGACCGGAAGGGAAAATATTTTTTTAAGCGGCATGCTGCTGGGGTTTAGTGAGCAGCAGATTCTTGAAAAAATGGACGATATCATAGAATTTTCAGAGCTCGGCAGGTTTGTAGACAAGCCGGTTCGTACGTATTCAAGCGGCATGTATTCAAAGCTCGCATTTTCGATTACTGCGATTTTAGAGACAGAAATTATGCTGATTGACGAGGTATTGAGCGTCGGGGATGTCCGGTTTAAGAAAAAAAGCTATGCCAAAATGAAAGAGCTGATTACGAATGAAGACCGGACGGTCATTATCGTATCACATAGTACAGAAACACTGGAAAAGCTCTGCGATTCCATTTTGTGGCTGCACGAAGGAAAAATAAAGATGCAGGGAAGTACCGCAGAGGTGCTGCCTTTGTACAATGACTATATGTCTTAGTATTGAATAAATTTGAAAAATTTGAAAATTTTGTAAAATAGAGAAAGGAGCAGCTATGCAGTTATTTGGGTGTGCATGTATATTGATGCTTAGTATCATTGTATTTTATGTGCTTGGAAAAGCACTGTGTATCTGCTGCCATTGGGATTTTGCGGCTCCAGAAGCCGTCTGCGTCGGATTCTTTTTCTATTTTGCGGCGTTCCAGGTAATAGCGGAGGTCTTGATTTTTGCAAAGCAGCCGCTGCACATGCTGAAAAATATCTGGATGGTGCTGCTAGCCCTGCTGCTTTTGGCGGCGGCAGCTGTTTTATGGAAAAAATATAAAAGCAGCCCGCAGCAGATCAAACCATCAGCAGTATCTGGAAACGGCCAGGCCGGCAGCAGATCAGGCTTGTGGGTGCGTCTGCTTACGCTGCTGATGGCGGCAGCTATCTTTTGTGAATGTGCCTCGGCTGTTTTGATGCAGCGCAATATCGGATGGGATTTTGCGTATTATATCGGAAATATGACGACATCGGTTGCCACAGATACGATGTATCTGTATGACGGCAGCAGCGGGCTGCTGCGCAGCGAGATGGAGCTGCGCTATGCGCTTTCTTCTTTTTATATGAATACAGCATGGATCAGCCAGCTGACCGGGATCTCGGCGCTGCTTCTGCAGAAATATGTTATGGGCATACTGTGCGTGCTGCTGTCCAATGCGGTCGCGTATAGCTTTGCGATGGAAGTATTTGGGAAAGAGCGGGGAAAAGCTGCGCTGCTTGTGACGATTACGATAATATTGACAATATTCTGGGATGTGTATGATACAAGCGCACAGTTTTTAATGCTGAGGAACTATGAGGCAAAAGCCTATTGTGCCAATGTCGTGCTGCCGATGGCAGTATTTGTGCTATATAAGATCTGGAAAAAAGGAATTTCAGATCCGGCATTCGGCGAATTATTTTTAGTGGCGCTGTCAAGCGTGGCAGTCTCCATGTCCTCTCTTGTGATCGTACCGGCATTAATCGGCATTATGATGCTGGCACATCTGGCGGTGGAAAGAACGTGGGATATGGCCGTAGTGTGGCGCACTGCCTGCTGTATGATGCCAAATGTATGCTATCTTGCAGTATATTTATGTTATACTCAGGGGTGGCTTGTCGTGGAGGTATAGGGAATGAGCGATGTATTTTGGCAGTATAACGGAGATTCTTTATATCTGGCAGCCTTTGCTGCCGGCATCGGGCTTTTATGCTGGGATCAAAAAAAATGCCGTAACAGTATTGGAAAAAAGGCAGCGGCAGCGCTGTTCTTTGCAGTAGTTTTTGTATTTAATGAATTTGCTTACCGGATTGTGGGAAAACTAACGGATACGACGACATATTATCGTTTTTTCTGGATGGTTCCGGTATTGTTTTTAATCGCATATGAACTTACTGTGCTGATTGCTTCGAACAATAAAGGGAAGATGGCTGCAGCGGCAGCGGTATTGGCGGTCTGTCTGGTATCTGGGTCAAATTTTTTCTTTTTAAACAGGCAGAATCTGAACCGCCCGAAAAATATATATGGATTAGACCCGGATGCGGTAACTGTGGCAGAACAGATTATGGCAGACTGGGACAAGTCTGGGTCTAAGGAGCAGCCGACAGCAGCATTTGACATGTATCTGGAATACCAGGTGCGCACTTATGAGCCCCGCATTTTATGGGGGATTTCACGCAAAGCATATTTATATCAGGCAGAGCATGGGTATGATCATTTAAAATACACCAGACAGCAGCCTGTCATCGCGGCAGTGAATGAAGGCATACAAAAGAATGGTGCCAGGCTTCGGAAATGCTTAGATCAGATTGGGATTGATTACCTTGTAATCCGTACGGTTTTTGATATGGACAGCTATCTGTCGGATCTTTCCGTACACCCGATCGCGCTGGGGGAGAATTATACCTTATATAAGGTGGAATAAGGCATTTGGAAACAGAGGTTATTCATTTATGAAGTTAGTACAGAAAGGATATGCAGATGATTAAAGTATATATTTGCCCAAAATGCGGATGGCTGCGGACGGTATCCCGCAGGAAGAATGTGGAATGCTACAAATGCGGAGAAACAGCAATGTTTCAGTCCAAGCTTACATATGATAAATATAGTGAAATGACGCAGAAGGAACGGGAGGATTATGCGGACAGCTGGCTGTATATCCACCTGAGAAATCTAAAGGAGCAGCATGTATAGAAAAGACTACACCGGCTGGACCAAACATCTGGATTTTACGATTATAGATGTCCTGCTTCTCCAGCTGGCATTTATAACTGGATATATCGCGCGGCATGGATGGCTGAATCCGTATGCCAGCGTACCATATCTGCGCCTTGCAGTCATATTAGTGCTGCTGGATCTGTGTGTGGTTTTTTTCAAGGAATCTTACCACCATATTATTAAGCGCGGGCGTTATGCGGAGCTGCAGGAAGTGGCAACGACCTGTACAATCATATTTGTAGGTATGCTGGTATATCTGTATGCTGCGAAGCTGTCAGCAGTGTATTCCAGAGAGAGCCTGTTTACTTTCTGGGTTATGTCTATTGTATATGAATATGTCGTACACTGTATTTATAAGCGGTTTGTACGTAATTATATAAAGAAGAAGCGCGGCAATGCGGTTATGATTATATTGACCGTATCCCGCTATGCAGAGGAGTGCGTGCGGAATTTTGAGCATGATGCATATCGTGAATACGAGGTAGGCGGCATAGTCATTGTGGACAAGCCGTGCAAAGGCCAGACGATCCGCGGGCTGCCGGTTGTTGCAAATGCGGACGACTTTTACGAATATGTGCGGACGCATGTGGTGGATGAAGTATTTATCAATGGCAACACGAGGGATTCCAGCGAAGCGCTGGCCAACCAGCTGATCGAGTTCGGCATTACGGTTCATTTTAACCTCGTGCCGCAGTCTGCGCTTATGCCGAACAAGGTAGTGGAAAAGTACGGCAATTATATGGTGCTGACTACAAGCATGCATATAGCCTCTCCGCCAGAGATGTTTTTTAAGCGCCTGATGGATATTGCAGGCAGTCTGGCAGGGCTGGTATTTACGGCGGCGGCATTTCTTATTTTTGCCCCGATTATAAAGATCCAGTCTCCGGGGCCGGTGCTGTTTTCACAGGAGCGGGTCGGAAAAAACGGGAGGATCTTCCGTATTTATAAATTCCGCTCGATGTATGTAGACGCTGATAAGCATAAGCAGGAGCTGATGGGAGACAACGAGATGGACGGGCTGATGTTTAAGATGACAGATGATCCGCGTATTTTCCCGGCAGGCCATTTTATACGCAAATACTCGATCGATGAGCTGCCCCAGTTCTGGAATATTTTAAAAGGGGATATGAGCCTTGTAGGGACAAGGCCTCCGACCGTAGACGAGGTCGAGCATTATCAGCTGCATCACCGTGCAAGGCTCGGCATAAAGCCGGGGCTGACCGGCATGTGGCAGGTCAGCGGGCGCAATAAGATCACGGACTTTGAAGAGGTCGTGGCGTTGGATACGCAGTATATAGCGGAATGGTCGCTGAGCCTGGATATTAAGATCCTGTTAAAAACCATACAGGTAGTGCTGTCGGGAGAAGGCTCAAAGTAGCAGATTGTTAAATAAAATCAAGAAGTCTGGGAGGCTGTGCAAATGGCACGTGTATCAGTAGCTATGGCTGCATATAACGGGGAAAAATATCTGACGGACCAGCTGGATTCGATTCTGCAGCAGCTGGGCAGCGAGGATGAGGTAGTTGTTTCGGATGATGGCTCGACAGACAATACGATACGGATCATCGAGTCGTATTGTGCACAAGATCCGCGCATACGCTTCGTGGAGGGCCCGGGCAGGGGCGTGAAGCAGAATATAGCCAGTGCGCTGTCAAAAGTGAGCGGCAGGTATATATTTCTGGCTGATCAGGATGATGTCTGGATGCCCGGCAAGGTGCGGCGTGTACTGCATACGTTTTACGAACACAGATGCCATGTAGTAGTACATGACTGCATTGTCACCGGCGCAGATTTAAAAGAGGTTATTTATCCGTCGTTTTTTGAATACCGCGGATACGGGGCCGGTGTGTGGCGCAATATCTGGAAAAATAAATATATCGGCTGCTGTATGGCGTTCCACCGTAACCTGCTGCCGTATATTCTGCCGATACCAGATGACATACAGATGCATGACCAGTGGATCGGCGTTGTCAATGACAGGCATAGGGGGAAAAGCATTTTTTTGAAAGAACCGCTTTTGTATTACAGGCGGCATGAACAAAATGTATCTGATTTTGACAGGAATACAATACCGGTTATGATTCGTAACCGCATGATCTTTATACGCCGCCTGTGTGCAGGATAAGCATATGTGCGGCTTTGCGCCTGCAAAGCAGAATGATGGATTTTCATGCAGATAAAATACAAATGCAGAGAGGGACAGGAAATGAGAGCATCGAAAAAGAAAAAAAGAAGAATCGTTATATTTACTCTGGAAATCATTTTACTATTAGTTGTTCTGGCATTTTTATTTCTCTGGTCAAAATACCAGAAACTGGATACGCAGCCAGATATTATAGGGACAGAAGATTATATCAATACGGATATGGACGAAACTACACAGAAAGTACTGCAGGGCTATACAAATATAGCGCTGTTTGCACTGGATAACCGTTCCAATGGTAATTTTGACGCCGGAAACAGTGACGTGATCATGGTTGCCAGCATCAATAATGACACAAAGGAAGTCAAGCTGGTGTCTGTTTACCGTGATACGTTTTTAAATGTCAATGACGACGGCACGATGAATTTCCGTAAGGCGAATTATGCATACAACAAGGGCGGCGTAGAAGGCGCAGTAAAGATGCTCAACCGCAATCTGGATCTGGATATTACAGATTATGTAGTCGTAGATTTTCAGGCTGTCACTGAAGCGATTGACCTGCTGGGCGGCGTTGAGGTAGAAATAGATGAGCAGGAAGCCAAATGGATGGATTTTTATATCAATGAGACCGCGCAGGTGACGGAACACAAAGCACATTCGATCACGCAGCCGGGTGTATACAATCTGGACGGTGTGCAGGCGACATCCTACTGCCGTATCCGTTATACGGCGGGCGATGATTTTAAGCGTGCGCAGAGACAGCGGGAAGTCATTGCAAAGATGGTAGAGAAGGCAAAGAAGGCTGACATACTTACGATCAATAAAATCGTAGACTCCGTACTGGACGATATCAGTACCAATTTTTCTCCAATGGAGCTGCTCTCACTGGCCAGCCAGATGATGAGCTACGAGCTGGCAGACACAACCGGATTTCCATTTAAACTGTGCAATGTCAATCTGGGCAAGCCGAAAGGCATTGTCGTAGCACCGTGCGACCTGGCCGGCAATGTAACTGACCTGCATAAGTATCTGTTTAACGAAAGTGATTACACACCTACAAACACAGTTAAAAGTTTCAGCGAAGCTATTGTCCAGGAGACCGGAAAAGGTGCCGGAGATGAAGAAGTGATCAGCGTAGAAGCGGATGATTATGTAAAGGGCGGACAGCCTTCGGGCGCAGAATCTGATACAGGCACAGGTACGGATACAGAGGGAGAGACAGGCACGCAGTAAGCCATGGTGCAGTCAGGACATACAATAATGCAGCAGCCGGCATGGGCATTGAAGGAGGCGGAACGCAGTTGGGCAGGAATAAAAAACGCAGGAAACGTAAAGTAATTATATTGATTATCGAAATGCTTCTGCTTTTGATTTTACTGGCAGTATTGTTTGTGTGGTCTAAGTTTCAGCGCATTGAACGTGTGCATAATATCGAGACAGAAGATGTGATCAATGACGATCTGGGAGAGACGACACAGCAGGTGTTAAAAGGATATACGAATATTGCGATTTTTGGGCTTGACAATGAGAAAAGCGGCGTCTTTACATCCGGTAACAGTGACCTTATTATGATTGCCAGCATCAATAACGATACGAAAGAAGTAAAAGTCGTATCTGTCTACCGGGATACGTACTTAAATGTAGGTACGGATGAAGACTACTATCTGTGGAAAGCAAACTATGCATACAATCATGGCGGGCCGGAGCAGGCAGTCCGCATGCTGAATAAAAATCTGGACTTAGACATCGCAGATTATGTGGCGGTAGATTTTTATGCAGTCTGTGAGGTCATTGACCTCCTGGGCGGTCTGGAGATCAATGTAGAGGAAGGTGCGATGATGGATGAGATTAATATCTACATCGCAGAGACTGCAGCGTATACAGGCAGGGAAGCGCATATGATCGAGCATGCCGGCGTGCAGAAGCTGGACGGCGTACAGGCGACGGCGTACTGCCGCATCCGCCACGATGTCAACGACTTCCGCCGTGCCCAGAGGCAGCGCGAGGTGCTTACCAAGATTATAGAAAAGACCAAATCGTCCAATATACTGACAATCAATAAAATTATCAACACCGTCTTAGAAGATATCAGTACAGACCTTACCGAGCTGCAGCTTATTTCCATGGCGGCGCAGCTGCTGAGCTATGAGCTGACAGGAACGATCGGTTTCCCATTTGAACTATATGTGTTTGACCTGTCTAGAAAATACATTGTCGCACCTTGCGATCTGGAGAAAAATGTCAGGGAGCTGCATGCATATCTGTTTGACGACTACGACTATACGCCTTCCAATACCGTGTTAAATTACAGTGAGGCGATTAAGGCAGACACCGGCAAGGGGCCGGGAGATGAGGTTGCCACAGGCGTTTTGGAAGACCAGTATGTCGAAGGGGCGCAGGATACAGGCCAGACGGAAACACAATAACAGGGCGGGGGATCGATATTATACCGTAGAAAAAAGAGGCTGCTGCGGCAGCCTCTTTTTTCGTCTGAAGATCAGATCAGTCAGCTCAAAATAGAGCAGGCACACACAACTTTTAAAATAGATGGTAGACATTTCCCCAAAGATGCATTAAGATAAGTATTGCAATAAGCATAGAAACGGAAAATATAACAGAAAAAGGAAACAGACCATATGAGAGATCCGCACACACAGCATGTATTTATCATAGGATGTAAAGGGATACCCGCGCATTACGGCGGTTTTGAGACATTTGTGGATAAGCTGACAGGATATCATAAAAATCCTGCCATACAATATCACGTAGCCTGTGCCGTAGAACCAGAAGATTACGACCGCAGCAGGGCCAGATTTTCTTATCACAGGGCAAAGTGCGTGACTTTTCCATGGAGAAAGCTCGGGCCTGCCCGCGCCATAACTTATGATGTGGATGCCCTGCGGTACTTTCTGCACTATGTAGAAAAGCATCAGATCAGCCGTCCGGTGTTTTATATACTGGCATGCCGCATAGGCCCGTTTATCGGTTATTTTGCCCGATGTATCCGGTCTTTTGGCGGTGAGCTGTTTGTGAATCCTGACGGACATGAGTTTCTGCGTGCCAAGTGGAGCCCGCCTGTACAGCGGTATTGGAAATTTTCAGAAAAGCTGATGGTAAAGCATGCAGATCGGCTGATCTGCGACAGCAGGACGATCGAGCAGTATATCAAAGAAGAATACCACGCATATCATCCAAAGACAGCATATATTGCCTATGGCGCAGAAACGGTGCCGTCCAGGCTTTTGGACGATGATGCAAGGCTTCTGGCCTGGTATGAGGCACATGGCCTCAGGGCAGGGGAATATTATCTTGTCGTGGGCCGCTTTGTGCCGGAAAACAATTATGAAACTATGATACGGGAATTTATGCAGTCCGATACGGATAGAAAATTTGCATTAATTACCAATGTGAGCGACGATTTTCTAAAGCAGCTGCGCCAGCGCACCGGATTTGAACAAGATCCAAGAATCTGCTTTGCAGGGACTGTCTATGACCAGCAGCTTTTGAAAAAAATACGTGAGAATGCATACGGGTATTTCCATGGGCACGAGGTCGGCGGCACAAATCCAAGCCTGCTGGAGGCACTTGCCTGCACAAAGCTGAACCTGCTTTTAGATGTAGGATTTAATCGGGAGGTCGCTTTGGACAGTGCATATTACTGGACGAAAGAGGCGGGCAGTCTGGCAGCACTGGTCAATCAGGCAGACCAGATGGATCAGGATCAGATCGACCGGATCGGAGAAAAAGCACGCCTAAGGATTACAGAATGCTACAGCTGGGAGTCGGTCGTGCACCGGTATGAGCAGGTGTTTCTGGAGTAGGGCATGATTGTGCCCGGGTTGAGCAGGTGTTTCTGGAGCGGGGCATGAATTGTGTACCGGGTTGAGCAGGTGCTTCTGGAGTAGGGCATGATTGTGCACCGGTATGGGCAGGTCTGTATGGAACAGGCTGTGTTTGAAAAATAAGGATATGATGCAGGAAATCAGAACAGGGAGGAGCAGTACATGTGTGGAATCGTAGGATATATTGGAAAGAAGCAGGCAGCGCCGATTTTATTGGACGGCCTGTCGAAGCTGGAATACAGAGGCTACGACTCAGCCGGAATGGCAGTCTATGACGGCAGCAGGATCCAGATCCAAAAAGCAGCCGGGCGTCTGAAGGTATTAGATGAACAGACGCATGGAGGCGCTGCAATGCCGGGGACGATAGGGATCGGCCATACACGGTGGGCGACACATGGGGCACCAAGTGATGACAATGCGCATCCGCATTACAATCAGGATGAAACGATTGCTGTCGTACACAACGGGATTATAGAAAATTATTTAAAGCTGCGCAGAAAGCTGGAGGCAAAAGGGTGCACGTTTCGTTCACAGACGGATACCGAGGTCGTAGCAATGCTGCTGGGGTATTATTATAAGGGCGATCCGCTTGAAGCGATCGTAAAGGTCATGCACCGGGTGGAAGGCTCTTATGCGCTCGGCATTCTATTTGCGGATCATCCTGATGTCGTATATTCCGTGCGCAAAGACAGCCCGCTGATCGTCGGGCAGAGTGCACAGGGATGTTTCTGCGCCTCAGATGTGCCGGCAGTCTTAAAGTATACGCGTGAAGTGTATTTTATCCAGAATGAAGAGATTGCGGTGCTTTCTGAGGAGAAAATAGTTTTTTACAATATCGACGGGGAAGAGATTGAAAAAGAGGCTAAGACAATCGAGTGGGATATCAATGCGGCGGAAAAAGGCGGTTATGCCCACTTTATGCTCAAAGAAATGAATGAACAGCCCAAGACCGTGAGCGATACATTAAATCCACGCTTAAAAGACGGCCGGATCGTGATTGAGGAGCTGGGCATGTCAGACGAAGAAATCCGGGCGCTTCGAAAGATTCACATAACAGCCTGCGGTTCTGCCTATCATGCGGGGATAACCGGCAAATATGTGTTTGAGGGGCTGGCGCGCATTCCGGTAGAAGTAGATCTGGCCAGTGAATTCCGCTACCGCGATCCGATCATAGAGGAAAATACGCTTGTCATTATTATAAGCCAGTCAGGAGAGACCGCAGATTCACTGGCAGCACTGCGCGAGGCAAAAAAACGCGGTGCGCTGACTCTTGGCATTGTCAATGTCGTAGGCAGTTCGATCGCGCGTGAGGCAGACCGCGTCATGTATACACTGGCAGGGCCGGAGATCGCAGTAGCTACGACAAAGGCATATACCGCACAGCTGATTGCACTGTATTTACTGGCGATGAAATTTGCCCAGATCCGGGGCAGGTTAAGCGACGATGCATGCGCTGGCATGATTAAGGATCTGAAAGCGATTCCTGCACAGATACAGATGCTTCTGGCTAATAAGGAGGATATCCAGCGCTTCGCAAACCGTTATCTGGCTGCACGGGATATTTTCTTTATCGGCAGGGGCATAGACCATGCGATATCGCTGGAAGGCTCGCTCAAGCTCAAGGAGATTTCCTATATCCATTCGGAAGCCTACGCAGCAGGCGAGTTAAAGCACGGCACAATTTCCCTGATCGAGGAAGGGACGCTGGTAACGGCAGTGGTCACACAGGAAGACCTGTATAAAAAGGCGATCAGCAATATTGTAGAAGTCCGCACACGCGGTGCCTTTGTGATGGCAGTTACAAATGAAGACAATACGCAGATCGAAAAGACGGCGGATTATGTCATATATATTCCAAAGACAAACCGTTATTTTACAAATTCGCTTGCAATCATTCCGCTGCAGCTGTTCAGCTACTATGTATCCGTAGGAAAGGGGCTGGACGTAGATAAGCCGCGCAATCTGGCGAAATCAGTGACAGTGGAGTAGCAGGGGAATTATCATAAGGCATAGGGCAAAATTAAGTAGAAAGGGAATTTAGCTGTGAGGTTAAATTCCCTTTCTGTTTGGTCGATACATTATAAATATGGGAATTTATACTTTAAATTTATATTTTAGATTTATATTTTAAATTTATGTTTTGAATTATCTGCAGGGAGGCGTATACAATATGAAAAAATACAAAAAAATATTATCGGCATTACTGGCTGCTGCCATGCTGCCGTTATCTGCATTTACGGCCCAGATAAAGGTACAGGCGGATGCCTCTGCACTGGCACCCAGCTATAATACAGACCTAAACAAGATCATATATGCGACTCCGGTAGAAGATCAGACACAGACCAGCTACTGCTGGGCGCATATGGCAAATGCTGTTCTGGAGTCTTATCTGATTAAAAACGCAGGAAATATACAGATTGATTTCAGCGAGACAGACATGATTAACCAGCTGATCGGCGGCATGCATGGATTTTCCGATTTATACACAGGCGGCAGCTATCATCAGGCAGTAGCGTATTGGACAAGAGGCAGCCTGTACGGGCCCCGCATCGAAGCCGATTCCAGCCTGACGAATTATTATGTCGGCGAGACAGCGGAGCTTGGCAGATATGAGGCAGGAAATGAGTCCAGCAAACAGATCTATCTGCAGAATATTAAAAATCTGGTCGTACAGTACGGCTCAGCAGGGGTGAGCGTATATTTTAACGCACAGGACAGGTCGCAGACGACATGGGCGGGCGCATATTATTATCCGCAGGAAAGCAGTCCCGGCGTGAACCATGGCGTGACGGTGGTAGGCTGGGACGACAGCTATCCGGCACAGTCTTTTTATAACAATCTGACAAAACCGCAGCAGCCGCGGCGCGCAGGGGCATTTCTGGTCAAAAACAGCTGGGGGCAGCACGATCCGAGCAGTATAGGCGGAAATACCGGGTATTACTGGATATCTTATGATAATTATTTTCAGGATGCATTTGCCGTCACAAAAGTGGGCGAGCGTTCCAGACTGTATGACTATATATATGAGACAGATTACCGCGGCTTATCCGAGTATACCGCGGGCAGCAGCTACAGCCAGACCTACCAGCTCTCGTCTGCCGGCCAGTGGCTGTCCGGCATATCGACATATGTAAGGGCAGGGGCAGGCTACCGTTTTTTTATCAACGGGCAGGAACTGGGGCAGATCGGCGGTACAATGGCACACAGCGGCTATCATACATTTGAGCTGGCAGATCCCATACAGATCCAGGGAGCGAATCTGGAAATCCGTGTAGAAGTCACCGGATCGAATGAGGCGGTACCAGTCTCCTGCACAGCCAACAGCCATGTGCCGGATACCAGCAATATCTGCTTGAAAGCATTTACGAGAGCCTCGTCCATACCTCCGCAGTCAGGCGGTTCAGGCTATTATCCGAATGTGACGGGTGCTGCCGTATCGGAAGTGGCAATTTCTCCGCAGGAATGTACGGTGCAGCAGGGAGGCGTGCAGGCGTTTTCCACAAAGGTCATAGGCACAAGATATCCTTCCCAGCGTGTCAGCTGGCAGCTCAGCGGCAGCAGCTCGGCGGTTACAAGGCTGACTGACTCCGGCGTACTGTTTATCGGTGCAGACGAGGCCTCCGATACTTTGTATGTCTATGCAATAGCTGAAGCAGACAATACAAAGAGTGCCATTGCGACCGTAAAAGTATCAAAAGTGCCGAAGGTACCGGATTCATCCGGGACAGGTACAGACGGCCCAGGCAACTCTACAAACATAAACGGGACACCGGCAGACCCGGATACCGGCAGTGATACAAATCAAGGCAGCAGTACCGGCAGCACGCCGGGCCAGAATGGCAGCAGCGGGCAGCAGACAGAGGTTAAGGTCGGCATCGTAGATAAAAATATGTATACATGCAGGGAAGACGGCACAGCACTCTACAGTGGATGCAGTACAAAAAACCGTATTATGATAAAGGTTCCTGAGACGGTAAAAATAGGCGGTAAAACCTACACGGTCATTTCACTGGAAGACAGCTGCATGGAGAAAAATAAGAAGCTGACCTCTGTAACAGTCGGGAAAAATGTTGTCCAGATCGGTGACGAGGCGTTTTACGGCTGCAAAAAATTAAAAAAAATTAAAATCAAATCAGAGCAGCTGGATTATATCGGCAGCGATGCTTTTTACAACATATCTTCCAAGGCAGTCATATATGTGCCGCGCAGCTGTCTTTCGGAATACCGCACGATGATCCGCGAATCCGGCAATGCAAAGGCGCGGGTAAGGGCATATGATTAAATGGAAGAATGTACACAAAAAAGACACATAAATTCACGATTTTGTGGAACTTTAATCACAAAAGAAACACATTTTAGCGATAAACTGCTACTTGTAAACAACGAACAGCAAACCAATCAAATAAATATAGAGCAGGCAGCAGAAAGGAGTTCCCATATGGAAAATAATAATTACAATGAAAACAATAATGCGAATACAAACAGCACAGGCACAGACAATATGCATGCAGACAGCGTGAATCAAAACAGCGTGGCAGATACATCAGCTGACCAGGGCCGTCAGGAAAGCAGCTCATCTTATGGATACAGCTATATCAATCAGGAACATAAAAATCCAAACAATATATGGCGGGCCGATGAAAATACGGCACATGGATACGGCAGCACATATGGCAGTTCGCAGACATACAGCAATGGCTCATACCAGTCTCAGACAGATGCAGGCAGCACATACGGCCAGAATAACACGGGCAGCACATATGGCGGCCAGACAAATGCAGGCAGCTGCGGTACACAGTCAAATGTAAATGGAACATATAATGCATATGATCAGTCTTATACAGCCTCAGGCAGCGCATATGGCAGTCAGGCAGGCAGCGCATACGGCCAGACAGATGCAGGCAGCGCGTATAATCAGGCCCAGACAAATGCAGGCGGCACATACAATCAGGCCCAGGCAAATGCGGGCAGCGCATACAATCAGTCTCAGACAGGTGCGGGCAGCACACAGCCAGGCTCTGAAAATAATTACAGCAGCATATACGGCAGCGCAGACGCGCAGGGCAGTTTTCAGTCTTATGCCGATGCCAAAAAGCAGAAAAAGGAAGAACGTGCCAGAAAACGTGCAGAAAAACGTGCAGGCAGCAGTACAGGGTTCGGCGTAAAGCTTGCAAAATGCGCTTCGATTGCATTAGTTTTTGGACTGGTGGCAGGCACTACTTTTGAAGGGTCCAGCTATCTGGTAGGCAGTCTGCTTGGAACGGATGGGCAGGAAGAGTCTGTGGCGCAGGATCAGGACAAGGAAGTGCTGCATACTACAGAGGGAGCAGGCAAGAGCACGGTACAGCCGACATCTACGGCGGCCAGCGACGGAGTGGAAGGAATCGTAGAAGAAGTTATGCCGTCGATCGTAGCCATTACCAATATGAGCCAGGGGCAGTACCGGAATTTCTTTGGACAGATACAAAGCTATGAGCAGCCGAGTGCAGGCAGCGGTATTATTGTAAGCGAGGATGAAGACTATTTATATATTGCAACGAATAACCATGTTGTATCAGGAGCTACATCGCTGACCATCCAGTTTAATGACCGCAAATCTGCAGCAGCAGAGATCAAAGGGACAGATAAGAGCACTGACCTTGCAGTTGTAAAGGTGAAAAAATCAGATATAGAACCAGATACATTAGCAGCCATTAAAGTAGCTACCTTCAGCAGCTCTGAAGTAAAAGTAGGATCAAGGGCTATCGCAATCGGCAACGCGCTGGGCTACGGCCAGTCATTGACCGGCGGCTATATCAGTGCCGTAGACCGTGAAGTGACAATGCAGGATGAAACAACAGGTGAATCCTTTACAAACGAGCTGATTCAGACAGATGCAGCAATCAATCCAGGCAACAGCGGCGGAGCGCTCTTAAATGTGCACGGCGAAGTAATCGGCATTAATTCCTCGAAATACAGTGACACGACGGTCGAGGGCATGGGCTTTGCAATCCCGGCAGATACGGCAAAGCAGATTATCGAAGACCTGATTACAAAAGAAAAAGTATCTGACGAAAAAGCGGCATATCTGGGAATCTATGGGGAAGACGTCTCATCACAGATTTCAGCAGCTTATAATATGCCGGAAGGCATCTTTGTAAAAGAGGTAATCAAAGGATCTGCGGCAGATCAGTACGGAATAGCAGCAGGCGACATTATTACGCAGTTTGACGGCAAAAAAATAAAGCTGATGGAGACACTCCAGAGCAGGCTGGCGTATTATGAAGGCGGACAAGAAGTAGAAATCGTGCTTCAAAGACCGCAGGAGGGCGGATACAAGGAGATGACTGTATCAGTTGTGCTTGGCAAAAAGAATTCATAAAAGAACTTATATATAAAGAAATCATAAAATTGTTATGAGAATCCCGCAGTATTTTTTGAAGTAATTTATATTTTAATGCGGGGCTGTCGCACTAAGCAAAACATATACAAGATATAGTATAGAAGAATGATTTATACTAACTATATCTTGTATCATTTTTCTTAATGCGACAGCCCCGTTTTTCAGCCGGCAGCGTATTATACGGGTAAACTCTCATGTACTTGTCTTTTATGCAGTATAATAGTACAGAAAGCTGAAAATGCCTAGTGACAGAAAACAACGTGTATGCTATAATAGACGACAGCGTAGTTTGTTTACAAAAAGATAAATTGAGAGTAAGAAAGGGGCAGCAGCACAATGGAAGAGATTGTAATATTGCTTTTTCGTCATGAGTCTTATGACGACAGTTTTATCAGTATTAGGTAGTTTTCTATATTTTGTATGGTACTGCATTAAGATTGACAAAGAAATAGAAGAGCTTATAGATGAGGGAACACTGGCAGAGGGAGGCTTTAAGAGTAAAGAAGAATATATGCTGTCGATTTTAAATTATGATTTAGGCAGACGCCGTGGGTTTTTTACATTAAAATTTTATTGTGATACTTACAAGTGTGTATCAAGAATACGCGCCTCGATGAAAAGTCCGATTACTCAGACGAGGCTGAATCTGGAAGGATATGAGATTTATGCCGGACAAAACAGTGTGTACATTAAGTTAATCTTTAAGGAAGACTATACAGATCAAGAAAAACAGGATTTTTAAAAGGATATATGGACGGCAGTGCACAGCCTTAATTGCCGGGGAGCCTGTTCTGCCAGAGGCGGCTTAGATCAGCAGGCTCTGCTGCTGTCTAAAGATCAGCTTCAGTAAAATGGAGGATGCATACAAAAGGTTCAGCTTGTTAAAAATGAAATATTAAGACAAAATGTATAACGTGAAGTTCCAGATTCTGGACTTTACGTTTTTTATCATTTATAATACTTTTTATAATGTATAGCGAGGCATATAAATAAATCCATCAGGCAGAAGGAGGAACCATATGAAAAAGAAAAGAATAGTCATTGCCCTGGGGCACCACGCACTGGGCACCACGCTCCCAGAGCAGAAGACTGCGGCCGTAAAGACAGCTAAAGCGATCGCAGCATTTATGAAAGACGATTATCAGGTAGTCATTACCCACGGCAACGGCCCGCAGGTAGGCATGATTCACAAGGCCATGGCAGAGTTCTGCCGGATCTATCCAGAATATACGGCCACGCCGATGAGCGTATGCTCCGCGATGAGCCAGGGCTATATCGGCTATGACCTGCAGAATGCCCTGCGCGCAGAGCTGCTGAACCTGGGCATTTATAAGACCGTATCCACCGTATTGACACAAGTGGTCGTAGATCCATACGACGATGCTTTTTATCATCCGACTAAAATCATCGGCAGGGTAATGGACGCCAATGAGGCAGAGGCAGAGGAGCAGAAAGGAAACTATGTCATAGAAGCAGACGGAGGCTACCGCAGGATCGTAGCGGCACCAAAGCCGATAGACATCGTAGAGGCCGAAAGCGTACGCACGCTGCTGGACGCTGACCAGGTAGTCATCGCATGCGGCGGAGGCGGCATTCCGGTGCTCCAGCAGTCAAATAACCTAAAGGGAGCCTCCGCAGTCATAGAAAAAGATCTGGCTGCGGCAAAGCTCGCTTCAGTGATCGATGCCCAAATGCTCATTATATTGACCGGCGTGCAGAAAGCGTGCTTAAATTATGGAACGCCGGATGAACAGCCGTTAGCGGACTTAAACGTGGCACAGGCACAGAAGTACCTTGAGGCAGGACAGTTCGAGGCAGGCTCCATGGAGCCGAAAATACAGGCGGCAATCGATTTTATCGATAATTCTGCGATCCGCAGGACTGTGATCACAAAGCTGGACGGCGATAAGCTCGACCTTGAGGCGGGGACAGTTATTCATAAGTAGGGATACGTTTATATA
Source organism: uncultured Eubacterium sp. (assembly GCA_910586445.1). Lineage (GTDB taxonomy): Bacteria > Bacillota > Clostridia > Lachnospirales > Lachnospiraceae > Eubacterium_J. The sequence continues at coordinate 46,809 of CAJUHV010000006.1, read as the reverse complement.
AGATAAGGATACTTTTGGTAATGAAAGGATTGTAAGCAGGGCTGCTTGGATATACAGGGATACTTTAAATAAGCAGGGATTTTTATATGGCATATATTGTGAAGTATAAGAAGCCTGCAGCTGAGAAATATTATACAATAAGAAACAGATAGTTTGAAAATTAATTTACAAATTTAAAATAAAAACGCCCTGATTACGCAGATCGAAAGTACGTTAATCTTGAAGGCACGCCCCGCAGAACGGTGCCATGAAAAAATTTTTTTATAAAAAAGATTCTGCAGGGCGGGAGAAACGCCGTAAAACAGGCAGTTTTACGGCTTTCAAAAAAATTATGCAAAAAAATAAAAAAAAATTTTGTGCACCCCACTTTTTTTTCAAAACACCCCGTAACTATATAGTGAACCTGAGTCATACAAGAACCTTGAACTGGCAGCTACGCTTCATTATTTAGAGGTGACGGTAGTTAAGTACCGTTATCAGGCGGTGCTTACACCTGCTGAAAAATTTGGGTTGGAGTGGAGACGGAGCAAAAGTCACTAGAATTGTCCGTAAAATGAACGGTAATTTTGTAAATTTCAATATGGACAATCGTAAACTGGTATTGTATACTTAGAGGACAACAACCTATCGTGCTAACAGAGCATGATAATCTTAAGGAGGAAAAGAAATGAAAAAGAGTTTCATGACAAGAGTGCTCGCAGTAACATTATCTACTGCAATGGCATTCTCTGTGTCATCAGCAGGCAATCTGATGACTGCGTCAGCTGCTACAAAGCCTTTTGTTTCTTTGAAGACAAAGTTTAAGACTTTGACTGTCGGACAGAAATACAAAATGACTTTGAAAAATAACAGCATCAAATGGCGTATTCAAAAGGCAACTTCAAGCGACAAGACCATTGTAAAGCCTTACATTGTAAAGCCTACTTATGTAAAGCTGAAAGGCTTAAAAGAAGGTAGAGTAAAGGTTACTTACAAGCTGAAGACCACAAAGCGTAAAACAAACAACACAAAGACATTAAAAGGAACCGTACAGGTTAAGGCAAAGGGTGGTGACACCGAAGATCCAGGCGCAACATTTAGTGCAACAGCTACAGCTGCTGACACAACAAGTGTAAAGATTACATTCAGCCAGGCAATTGACACTGAAGGTGTGACAGCTGAGAACTTTACCATTAACAACGATGTAACGGTTAGAGAAGCAAAAGTCAGCGAAGATGGCAAGACAGTAGACCTGACAATTGCAGGCGCTACATACGATACAGAGTATGAAGTGACTGTAAAGGGCGTAAAAGTAGCTGGCGAAGCAAAAGATACTACATGTAAATTTAAGACTCCTGCAGCAGCAGCTGGATATCAGCCGAAATTGGATGTTGGCGATAAGCCGATGAAATCCGATGGACAGTCCACCAGAGTAGTTAAGTTTGAATTGAGAGACAGCGCAGGTGAGCTGGTAAATGCAGAAGGCGTTGAAGTATTATTCGAAACAACACTTGGTAACTTCGCAGAGCCTCGTGCAACTCTGGATAAGGGTGTAGCTGAGAATACATTTACATCACAGGCTCTGAATTCTACAAGAACAGCTACGATTACAGCAAGCGTAATTGCTGCTGACAATAAAGACCTTATTGGTCAGAGCGTAATTGGAAATATCGTATTGACACCAAATCCAGAACAGTTGACAGATACTTCCATTGGCGCAATTATCACAAATGCAGTAGCTCCTACAGCAGACCGTGTAGTTGCTTACTTCCAGAAAGACGTAGAAGCAAAAGATTTCAGAAAAGCAAATGGCGCACTGGATGAGAGCAAGTTCTCTGCTACAGTTAAGAGCGGTGTTGACAGCGGATTCCAGAATGGTAACACACACAAGGTTGTTGGTGTTCTGGATGTAGAAGGCGAGCCGAATGCATTAGAGCTGTTAGTGGAGACTCCGATGACAGACAATACAACGATCAGCGTTACATTCCAGGATAAGAGAAATGCAAGCAGTGTTATTAACTCTTCCAATACAGTATACTGTAAGCTGACAGACGGCTATCAGCCATCTGCATTAAAGGTAAATGTCGTTGACAACCATACACTTGAGATCGAATTTTCAGAAGCAGTTCTGCGTCAGCAGGATGCCGGAAAGAACGGCCAGAGCGCACAGAACAGCATTTATGGAGCAGACATCCCGGCTAACTATGCAATTGACACATTAGGTCTGCACAATTACTGGGGCGTAAAGACAAATGAATCTAATGATTCTAATACAGGTGACAGCTCCAGCGAAGTAATCTCAAAGAAGAATTATTCTAACAACGAAGGCGTTACAGATGGAACCGTTACTGTAGGCGCATACCGCAATGCTGTAGATAAGCGTCATATTGTAACGATTAAATTAGGCGAGGGCAAATACCTTCAGCCAGGCAAACACTCACTGGCAATTTCAAACGTAGGTGACTGGGCAGCATCTACCGATGGTTGGAGAAACATTATCAATACTGCAACCGTTGACTTTGAAGTGCCAGCTGATAACGCAAGACCTAACTTTGAACTGAAAGTACAGTCTCCTGAGCAGTTCAAGCTGACAGCAAACTGTGATATTGCACTTGTAAATAAGAACAATACGTTCAGAACACATAACAGTGCTGATGAACCAAACGATGTAGTAGAGCTTCAGCAGCTTATAAATGGCACATGGACTACGATTTCCAACCATGATGCTGCAATCGGATACAACCCGATCATGGTATCTCAGATTAATGAGAACGGCCTTACAAGAGACTATCTTGTAGAGACAAGATCTGACTGGACGGAAGTATGCGATACGAAGAATACCTACAACCACTACTACCGCAACAAATATCGTCTGCGCATTGCAGCAAATACGATTAAGAACCTTTCCAACGGGCTTACAAATGAGGAGATCATCTTGAACCTGAGTGATGACCCGATCATGCAGTCTATGGACGGTGCAAGCCCGGTAATTGATAAGATCGAGCAGGCACAGGATGCAAATGGCAATCTGACATCTAACTACTTCGTAACGTTCAGCGAGCCGGTTAAGATGAACGATAAGGCAAATGCAGAAGGAACGACTCCTACCCAGGATACAAACAAGACAATCTCTCCTTATACTGCATACTTTGTAAAGAGAGATGCTTCTCAGAAATCTGTACAGGCAGAAGTCGAGACAGAGAACTTTATCAATGCAGAGGATACTATGATCCGCGTAAAACCAGTGGCATCCTTAGATGCAGGTGACTGGGATCTGTATGTCCGTGGTGCTTCTGACGATGTGGGCAATACAGCAGCTACATTAAGTGGTGTGATCACAGTTGAAGCACAGACAGTAAGCACAAACTTTAGAGTTGTATGGGCAGCTGTTTCTAAGTCCTTGAAGTATGAAGATATCACAGCCGGTGACGGAAACTATATCTTTGTGAAATTTAACAAGCCGATCAGCGTTGCAGGCGGTTCTGCAAACGTAGGTGCAACACTCAACTATGCACTGAATGGTAATCCATTACCTACAGGTTCTAATATCAGAGCGCATATTCAGGGCTATGATGATAAGGTAGAACGTATTGATTCCATTACAATCGAGCTGCCAAGAACACAGGCAGGCGGAATTGGTTCTACTACAATGGATTATAAAGTAAGCGGTTTAAGTTCAGTACTTACAATTTCGAATGCTGTAACAAGTATCGAAGGCGATACACTGAGCACAGAGCCAGGCTACAATCTGCCATACCACTTTGGTGAGTCAGGACAGATCCTTAATGATAAGTCCGTATACACTGGTACAGTATTAACAACACTTGGTGATGCTGTATGGGGCAACGCAAAAGAAGAGCAGTGGGATGAAATTACAAAATCTGCAAAGACACTTGATGACAAGAAGAAAGCTTATATTGATGCTCTGAAGAGCGCACTTGCAAATGACAAATACCGCAAGGTTAAGCTTGACAGCTCTTGGGTCGAGAAAGCAGAGGATGCTGTTTTAGAAACAAACCTGAGCATTAACCGTATCGTTGACATTGATCTGAACGGCTGTACAATTAAGGGCAATGTAAGCATATCTACTACAGAAGCAGCAGATACTGTGAAGATCTTAAATGATCATGCACAGCGTTGGCCGGCAGCTATTACTGGTAACAAGGATAATACAGAAAAAGATGTGACATTACTGATCAATACTCCGAATTCTGGTGTAATTATTAGAGATAATATTACAATCACCAAGAGCGGTAACAGCAAAGATGCTATGAAGGTTAATGGTGTAACATCCAATACTTTAGAGAATCAGGCTACGTATGATGGTAATATCCTTCTGACCGCAAGCAATATAGGATTTAAAAACTTTAATGCAGCATTGTTTGGTGCTGATGGAAAGAATGGAAGTCTTATAGTTGATACTACTGGTACTGTATATGTAAGAGGCGAGTACACCAAGACAGTAGTTAAGATGAAGAAGGCAGCTGAGTTAGTACTTTCCGAAATTGATGTAACAGCAGCGGGCGGTTTAAGAATCGAAGCACAGGCTGCAGCATCTAAAGTGACTATTAAGCCAGAAGGTTCAAAAAATATTAAGAATATTTGTGTTGTTGCTATGGCTGATAAGATAGAAATTAAGCAGAGCCCGGCTAACAAGGATGAAATGGCAGAATTATTAGCTGATGGCGGTAACTTTGTTCAGAAAGACTTAAATGGCCGTGACTTAGAAGAGAATGCAAAAGCACCTGTAAAAGCAGACGGAGCACAGAAGTGGTTTGATACTCTGACTGTTATTAAGGGAGCTCAAAATGGTGATACAGGTGTAGAATTAGTTACAGTATCAGCAATAAGCGGTTCTGCAGCTGCAGCAGATGCAACATTTAATAACAACGAAGAGATTTCTAAATACATCACAGAAGAAGCTAATAAAAAGCCTGCAAATGATGCAAATGAGAAATATACTGTATTATCTGTAGTACCTTCCATTAGTTCCAACTACATTGGATATAACAGCACTACAAAGAAGGTATATGTAAAATCTGCAGCAAGCTCAGTTTCTTATGATATTACTGAGACATTCACAGTTGCAATTAAGGTAAAAGATCAGGATGGTGAAGAACAGACACTGACAAGAACAGTGAAAGTTGTTATCCAGAAAGCACAGTCATAAGAGAAACAGATTTTTCATACTAAAACAGACCGGCAGGCGGATTTCCTGTCGGTCTGTTTTTATTTCTACGTTTCGTTAATAAAAACTGCTATTATAAAACGAGTTTCTATTAATTTGATGCAGCTGGCTCAATGACAACTTTTACAGTTCTTGTAAGTGTTCTTACTTCGCTCGTCTTAGTATTTTTGATCTTGATTGCTACTGTAAATGTCTCAGTTACTTTATATTTAAGGTTGGCTGCTGCCTGCTTAACATATAAAGTTTTCTTAGAGCTGTCATATCCAATATAGTCTGAAGTAACAGAAGGTACTACAGATTCTACTGTATATCTACAGTTATCATTATCATTATCAGTCTCTTCTTTTGCATTTGCTGCTCCAGTAATGAATTCTTTGATATCTTTACCACCATTGAATGCTTCTGCTGCCTGACCGCTGACTGCACTAACTGTAACAATTTCTACCCCTTGACCTGGAGTAGCACCATCAATGACTGTCAATGTATCAAACCATGCCTGTGCACCCGTTGACTCTGGCGTAACTGCCTGATCCTTGTCTAACTCATTTTTGCCATTTTCAGTTTTTTGAACAAAAGTACCACCATCCATCTTTAATGTAGCCATATCAGACTTATTAGCTGGATTCTGAAGGATTTCTACTTTTTCTGCTCTGGAAACGATTGTCAGCTTATCCCCAAGAAGTGAGCTGCCTTTAATTGTAATTTTAGTCGCTGGAGCTTTAGCTGTAATTTTCAGACCTGTAGAAGCTTTTTCTATATCTTCAAGTACTAAATTACCTGCCTTCTCCATATCAGCCTCTTCACCATAGTACAATCCTCTCATGTATACTGTACCAGTAGTGTCAACTACAATCTTACCATCTGTGATAAACTTGCTGTTAGTCAGATTCTTAAATCCTATATTACCTGCAGCAAGAAGGACATTACCCACATAAGTAGCCTGATTCTCTAAAGTATTGGATGTTACACCATTTACTTTCATGGCATTCTCACTCTTGCCGTTTTTGCTTACCTTGATTGAATCAAAAATCTTTACACCAGCGTTTGGCGTATCGATTAATAATGTTACGTCTTTTTCAGTGTTTTTCTCATTACCCAGAATGTAAGCCTGCTTACGTGCAGCGTTATTATTTAGAATCTCTACGTAGTCTGCTGCTTCTGCACTGGATATGCTGACATTTCCCTTGACTACGTTGCCGTTTAAGTCAAGATCAACAATACGGCTGATCGTCAGGTCTGAATTTACACCATATTCAGATGTACTATTATCTACTTCCAACTTTGTTCTACCAGCTTCTTTGCCTGCTTCTGGATAATCAAGTACGATCTTGCGGTATTTGTCATTATTCAGAGCACTCTTTACAGCATCATCATAAGCTTTCTGTTTATCTTCAGCACCAGATGTAATCTTCTCCCACTGTTCAGATGGATCATTACCCCATACAGCATCACCTAAAGTTGTTAATGCAGTATACTTTGTACCGTCTGAAAGTGTCTCACCTGCTGCACCAAACTGATATGGCAGATTGTAACCAGAAACTGTAGTCAATGCATCACCTTCTGTACTCGTAACAGCATCAGAAATTGTAAGTACTGCATTCTGGCCATTTACCGCATAATCCATTGTGGAAGAGCCTAATCCACCCTGTGTAGCGCTTGGTAATACGATAGTAATAGAGTCAATGCGTTCTACTTTATCATCATAGCCCTGGATATGTGCTCTGATATGAGAACCTGTCGGTAATGGTTTTCCATTTAATGTATAGTTCAGTGTTGAACCTACGTTAGTAGAACCACCTGCAACAGAGATCGGCTTATTAAACTTCACGAAGATATAGTTACCCTCACCAGCTGTAATGCCGCTGTACTGATCTGATTTTGAAACAGCTGCCCATACAACTCTGAAGTTTGTGCTTACTGTCTGTGCTTCAACTGTGATCATACCGCTCAGTGTAGCTGCTGTGTTGCCCACATCATCAGATGCACCACGGACATATAGATCCCAATCGCCTGCATCCAACGGAGTTACTGGTTTTACACGGATTATAGTATCTTCTGCATTGATGAAATGCTTTGTGCCTACTTCAGCCTGTACAGACTTCTGAGAAGAATCTCTCTTTACAAAGTATGCAGTATAAGGAGATACATCATTGGTATCCTGTGTAGGAGTTACTGTCTCTTTATTTGCATCATTGTTCATCTTCACCGGTTCACTGAATGTTACATCGTAATTCGTTGTCAGATTACCGTTAGCATCCTGTGCCTGCTCGATCTTTTCAATTACCGGACTTGCACCATCCATTGACTTCATGATCGGATCATCCAGATTCAGAATAATCTCTTCATTTGTAAGTCCGTTAGAAAGATTTCTGATTGTGTTTGCGGCAATGCGCAGACGATACTGGTTTTGATAGTAGTGATTGTAAGTATTCTTTGTATCGCAAACTCTAGTCCAGTCAGATCTCGTCTCTACAAGATATTCTCTTGTGAGGCCGCTGCCCTGCAGATCATTAATCTGGGATACCATAATCGGATTGTAGCCGATTGCTTCTTCATGGTCAGAGATTGTTACCCATTTTCCATCTCTAAACTGCTGCAGTTCAACTACATCTTTTTGGTCTACATCACTCTTTTCTACCCGGAATGTGTTTTCTTTATTTACAAGCTCAAAGTCACAGTTTGCTGTCAGTTTGAACTGCTCAGGAGACTGTACTTTCAGTTCGAATCCAGGCTTTGATGTATCCTGAGGTACTTCGAAGTCAACGGTTGCAGTATTGATGATATTTCTCCATCCATCAGTAGCTGCTGCCCAGTCACCTACATTTGAGATTGACAAAGAATGTTTACCAGGCTGAAGATATTTGCCCTCACCCAATTTAATCGTTACAATATGGCGTTCATCTACAGCATTGCGATATTTGCCGACCTTAATTGTTCCATTGGTATTAGGTTTATTACGCTCAAAATACTTTTCAGAAATTTTGCTGTTGGAGCTGTCATTTGTGTTTTCATCACTGCTCTTTTCAGTGTCAACACCCCAATAAGCTTTCAAACCTAAGGTATCAATAGCATAATTAACCGGAGCATCCGCTGCATAAGCTTTATTTTGTGCATTTCCATAACTACCTGCATCCTGCTCACGCAAAACGGCTTCTGAAAATTCTACCTGAAGAGTGTGATTGTCTACTACATTTACTTTCAATGCAGACGGCTGATAACCATCTGTCAGCTTGCAGTATACTGTATTCGTGGATTCAATGACACTGTTTGTACGCTTATCCTGGAATTTAACACTGATTGTAGAGTTATCTTTCATCGGTTGATCAACCAACAGCTCTAATGCATTTGGTTCGCCTTCAACATCTAACACACCTACGACTTTATGTTCCTTACCGCCCTGATAAGCACTGTCGACACCGCTCTTAACTGTAGCAGAGAACTTGCTCTCATCCAGTGCGCCATTTGCTTTTCTGAAATCTTTTGCTTCATCCAAGCTGGCAATTTAAGGAACATAAAAAACGCATCTACTGTATTATTTTCACACTGTTATGATACAGTCTTCTTCATAATATGAAAACATGGAATCGTGTGTAATAAATTTTAAGTTTTCATACTTGGCCTGTGCCAGCAGCATTCGGTCAAACGGATCGTTATGTTTTGGTGCCTCCGCGGGCCGTACTAATGTTTTCAACATAAAAATATGTTCGGACTTTATGGGGAGCTGCACAAAACCCGTTTTCTGGCACAGGCTGACAAATGCTTCTTCCGACACAGGCATTTGTTCCGGCCGGATTTTGTGTTTGATTGCTACCTCCCATACAGAGGCTACGCTGTAAAATACCTCATGTTCTCTTGACTCAAGGAGTCTGATCATCCCATCGGATAATCTGGCAGTGTCAGCAATGGCCCATAGCACGATATGGGTGTCTAACAACATTTTCATAATTACTGTACTCCAAACATTTCTGAGATCTGATCATTGCAATCATCTATATTGTCTGGAATTATATACTGCCCATTTGCAATGCCTAAGGTTCTCTTAGATTCGGATGTTGACAAATGCATGGTGAAAGGCATTGCCTTTTCTTCTACGCTCTGTCTGGCAAATATTCTTACTGCCTCTGCGAAAGATGTTCCCAGCTGTTTGTACAATAATTCTGCCTGCTCCTTTAATTCTGAATCCATCCTTACCTGTAAGGTAGCTTCTTTAGCCATAATAATCGCCTCCTTTGTAATACAATAATAATACATCTGTATGACTTTAGCAACCCTTATATTTTATTCTGTAAAGCCGGCAAATCTATCAGATCTGTATAAGAAAAAAACCATGCAGGCATGTTAACTCGCCTGCATGGTTTTTTTTCAGCAATTATGCTTCTATAGATGGATCAATCGTTACTGATATTTCTTTTGTAATGATAGATGTATCACCTGTTTTCTTATCTTTGACAGTGATTTTAACGGTAAATTTCTGTACTGTTTTAGTTGTAACGCCCGTCTTTACTGTCACGGTTTTAATACCAGTATTATTATTGACTGAAAGATAGGCTGCGCTGCTGGAAAGATTAACATTGACGATTTCGTAGTCGTTGTCAGACTGCTTTTTGAAACCGGTTTCAATATTCTGCTCTTCGCCGCTCTTAAATACAGAACCTCCGCTTATTGCACCGACTGTAATTACCTCAGCAAGGCCGCCGTTTTCTGCACCATCAATAACTGTTAAAGTCTTGATCCAGGATTCTGCACCTATGGATTGTGGCTCTGCTTTATCAGCCGGTTCGTCAGTAGAAGCTATCATCTGATGCTTAAATGTACCGCCTTCTGACTTCAGTGTCACCTTACTCTTATCATCATACTTCACAATGATGTCATCGGCTTTGGCTACAATGGTTACATTCGAGACACTATTGTTGATAATAACAGTAGAATCTTTAACAGCTGCGATAACTTTAATGTTATCGACTTTTTCAAGATTCAAAGTCGTCTTTTTGCTAAGGGTTACTGTCGTATCCTTGTAATCACCTTCTAATTTAACTTTACCGCCTGCATTTACAGTAATAGGTGCCTTTGAAAGATCTCCGCTATTTACCATTCCCATGTTGTCAGCTGCGAGTACAATTTCGCCTATAACCGTAGCGTCTGTACGGAACGTATCAGATGGCATGCCATTGATATTCATAGCCTTTTCACTTGCACCTTTATGGATAACAAGGTACTTGCTGCCGGACATAGACAGATCTGTGTATGGCATATTAACGGTCAATGTTACACTGCCTTCTCCTATGGCTTTGCCGGCTATACTTGATGTTCTTCCTGTATTAGAGTTTACGATTTCCATAGGTTTTGCTGCTGTTGTGGTGCTGATCGTAATGTTTCCTAAGATGTTACAGCCGTTCAAGTCGATATCAACAATGCGGTCGATGGTCAAAGTGCCTAGATCTAACCATTCTCCATCTTTTGCGTATTTGTCATCAAGAACGATCTTGCGGTATTTATCATTCTTTAATGCATCCTTGAGTGCCTTAATATAGTTTTCTTTGCTGTCATATCCCTGACTCTGTTCCATGCTCTTATCTGTAGAATCATTGCCCCATACGGCATCTCCGGCAGCTGTTAGATTGTCAAAACGAGTTGACTGATATGCCAGCCCGTTAGTTTCGCCATACTGATAAGGCATATTGTATCCGCTTTCTGTAGCAAGTGGATCGCCATCTAAGCTGGTGATAGCATTAGATATTGTCAGGATACAGTTCTTGCCGCTTACCGGATAGTTCATGGTAGTGCTGCCTAATCCTGTGCTGTTGGTGCCATTTGGAAGTGAAATTGTAATCGAATCAATGATTCCTCTTTCATCGTTCCGTTTTGCGTCGTAATTCTTAATATGTGCTTTGATATTTGAGCCTGTTGGCAGTGTACTGCCGTTCAGCTGATAGTTCAGCGTTGAAGTTACGTTTGTAGATCCGCCATAGTACTTGATCGGCTTATTAAACTTCACAAAGATATAATGTCCTTCTCCTGCAGTAATGCCGTCATAAGAATCTGTTGCGGAAACAGCTGCCCATACTACCTTGAAGTCTGTATCGACTACTTCCTCATCTACATGAACAGTTCCCTTTACAGTACTTACGGTATTACCATAGTCATCAGCTACACCACGCACATACAGATCCCAGTCACCTGCACTCAGCTTATCGACAGGCTCTACCTGTATGGTTGTGTCCAGAGCATCTACAAAGCTGTTAGTATTCACTACTGCCTGTATCTGTTCAGTAGATCCCTGTTTTGCAAAATATGCACTATACATAGATCCAGAAGATAAGAGATCCTGTGACGGTGTCAAGCCTTCACGGTTTGCTGTATAGCTCAGTTTAACAGGCTCATCAAATGTCACCCTGTACTGTTCAAGCAGATTGCCATCCTTATCCTGTACCTGTTCGATCGATTTTAACGTTGGGCTCTGTCCGTCAATCGACTTCATGATCGGATCGTTCAATGGAATCGTAATCTCTTCATTCGTTTTGCTGTTTGCGAGATTTCGGATGCTGCCTGCTGGAATGCGCAGACGGTAGTTATAGCTGTCATATGATCTCTTGTTTTTCTTTGTATGAAGAACCTGTGTCCAGTCTACCCTTGTTTCAACCAAGTATTCATTTGTAAGCTTTCTGATACCGTCCTGAACGTCTATAACTCTTGATACCATGATCGGGTTATAGCCGCATCCTTCCTCAGTAAATTCATCATTTGAGATCGGTACCCATTCACCGGCCTTCTCTTGTTCCAGTATTACGATGTCGTCTTCTGTCTTAGAGCTGTCATATACCTTAAATGTCTTATTTGGATTTACGATGCCGATGTCGCAGTTTGCTGTCAGTTTATACTGTTCTGGTGACATCACTTCCAAATCAAAGGTCGGAGCTTCATTATTGTCTGGTATTACAAAATCAATTGTAGAAGTATTTATAATATTTCTCCAGCCATCTGTCTTTGCTGCCCAGTCGCCCACATTAGAAATAGATATAGAATGTGGTCCTGCCTTGAGTGAAGAATTCTCACCCAGCTGAATCGTAACTACATGACGGTCATCTACACCGTTTCGGTATGTGCCGACAGTAACAGATCCCTTTTGTGTCTGGTTAGTTGAAAAATAATCTTTTTGAGAAATCTTATAAACTTCATCATCTTCTGGATCATAGTCCTCTTCTGCTTTTGGCGTTGTTTCAATATCATAAAGACTAAGATCTCGCGCATCAATCTTATAATTTTCTACACGGTCTGCAGCATATACATAATTTGCTGTCTCGTTCTCCCTTGCATGAGAGCTGCGCAGGACTGCCTCTGAAAACTCGATCTCTAATGTACGGTTATCTACAACATTAACTTTCAATGCAGAAGGCTGGTAGCCGTCTGTCAGCTTACAATAAACCGTGTTTGAAGAAGCAATGACGCTGCTAGGATTACGCTTATCCTGGAATGTTACCTTGACGGTTGAATTGTCTGTCATAGGAGCATCTACCAAAAGCTCCAATGCATTTGGTTCGCCTTCTACATCCAAAACGCCGATTACTTTACGAGCAGAACCGCCTTGATAAGAGTTGTCAACGCCGCTCCATACTTCTGCAGAGAACTTGCTTTCATCCAGTGCACCATTCGCTTTCCTAAAGTCCTTAGCTTCACCGAAGCTGGCAATTTAAGGAGACGTCTACAGCACTTCATTTGTAAAATTTGTGTCTGTAATCCATTCTTTATATTTTACATCGAACGAATTTTAATATTAATTTTCTTATTTCGTATGATTTGATTGATTTTATCGTTAAAATCGCATATAATAAAAATAAGTCAAATAAGAGGAGGATTCAGCTATGGTTGTTACAGCAACAGAATTTAAAGCTAATTTTGGAAAGTACCTTGAATTAATTACGAAGGAAGATGTTTTTATTACCCGTAATGGAAAAACGGTTGCTAAAGTTGTAAATCCACAGGTTTCTGCTGTGGATTCCCTGCGTGGAATGCTCAATGATCTTTCTTCTGATATTGATCTGGATTCTTTGCGAGAGGAGCGTCTGCTAAAATATGAAAATCATGTGTGATACAAACGTAATCATGGATGTATTATTGGAAAGAGAGCCTTTTGTAGAGGATTCCTGCAGGTTTCTGAAGCTTTGTGAAGAACATAAAATAGACGGCTTTGTATCAGCATCTTCTGTTACTGACATCTTTTATCTGGTGAGAAAATATACGCATAGCACAGAACTGGCTTATCAAGCAGTTGGAAAACTTTTGGAAATTGTTAAGGTGTGCAGCGTTACGAACAATGATGTTCTAATTGCATTTCAGAAAAAGGCAAAGGATTTTGAGGATTGCCTTGTTGCTACTTGTGCCAAATCGATACACTGTAATTATATTGCTACGCGAAATAAAAGAGACTTTGAAGGGTTTGGTATTCCTGTGCTTACCCCGGCAGAAATCCTTTTAAAAATCATATGATACATTCTTATTGGAAAATACATGGTGCTGTATTCGCATTCAAGAAAACAGACGGGCAGATGTTAAATCTGCCCGTCTGTTTCTCATACGATGAAAATAATTTTTTAGCTATGGATTAAGCTTTCTTCGTAATATTTACTGTTATTTTCTTCGTAATTGTTTTTGTGATTTTTGCGCCGGTTTCATCAACTGAATCTACTGTAAATTTAACAGAGATTTCATTGGTAACGTTTACATTGCCAGGTATCGTGCATGTCACCGTTCCTGTACCTGCATTATATTTAAGATATGTTCCAGTTGTAGAAACGCTTATATCTGTTATTTTGTATTTGCTATCTTCTGAAGATGTGCCCACGTACTGCGCAATCGACTTTCCGTCTTTGCCGGTAATTTCCAGTGAATCACCGCTTGTAGCACTTGCTGTGATTACTTCGACCAGCTGATTTGCAACCAGTTCAGAACCGTTAATAACCTGCAGTTTAGAGATGAAGTCTGCTTCAGTGCCTGCGCTTACGCCTACCTCTTTATCTTTAGAATGAGCTTCGCCGCCTAATGTCTGCTGTTTAAATGTACCGCCATTTGACTCTAATGTTACATCAGCCGCATCGTACTTAACCAAGATATCATCTGCTTCAGCTACAATGGTTACTTTTTTGCTTGCATCCATTGTGTCAGGTACTATAATAGTAGCCCCTTTAGCCTGTGCTATGATCTTGATAGCACTTTCCACCTCTTTGAGATTTAAGGTTGCCTTTTTCTGAACAAGAACATCAATATTATCGTAATCTCCCTTCAGGTTTACAGTGTTGGCAGTATCGACTACGATATTACCCTGTACTGTGCCTTTCTGGTCAAATCCGATGTTGCTGCCGGAAATAGCTACATTTCCTCTAATTAATGCGGTAGTTGTAAATGTGTCAGAAGTCACACCGTTTATCTTTACTGTCTTCGCCTGTTTGTTATTGCCCTTATCGATTGTTAGATACTGTGTTCCGCCTATCTCATAGCCGGCGAGTTCAAAGCTTGCGTTCGGTGTATCCACGGTTAATGTTACATCTGATTCTTTATTGTCCGCATTGCCCTTAATGCTAGACGGCTTTGAGGTATTATCGTTCTTAATCCTCATTACATTTGCTGAGTCTTTCGTGGAAATGCTGACATTTCCGTTTATGCTGCTGCCGTTCAGGTCAAGATCAACGATGCGCTTGATGTCAAGGTCTGTTTTGATTCCTTTATTGCTGCCATCAAACTTAGCAGCCGGGTCAAGCATAATCTCACGGTACTTATCGCTTGCCAGAGCCTCCTTCAGAGCCTTTACATAAGCCTCGTGTTGTGCTGTCGCGTCGACTATTGATCCTGTAATGCCGCTCCACTGCTCGCTCGGGTCGTTGCCCCATACGGCATCACCGATGGTTGTCAGTGAGCTGTATCCGAGTCCGTCTGCTGTCGTTTTAGACTCTCCATACTGATATGGCAGCTTATAGCCCGGCTCAGTAGTCAGCTTATCGCCTGCCTGGCTTGTAACATCACTGGATATAGTAAGTACAGCATTTTCGCCGCTTACCAGATAGTTCATAGTGTTAGAGCCGATTCCGCTGTTTGCTGACTTCGGCAGCTCAATTGTAATAGAATCAATTACGGATGCTTTGTCATCATAGCCCTGTATATGTGCTCTGATGTTTGAGCCTGTAGGCAGTGAACTGCCGTTCAGCTGGTAGTTGAGCGTTGAGCCTACGTTTGCTGATCCGCCGGAAAGTGAGATCGGCTTGTTAAACTTCACAAAGATATAGCTGCCCTGCTCATTTGTGATGCCGCTGTAATCTAAGGATTTAGAAACAGCTGCCCATACAACCTTGAAGTTTGTGGTTACTGTCTGTGCTTCAACCGTGATCATACCGCTTAATGTAGCTGCTGTATTGCCCATGTCATCAGACACACCGCGCACATACAGATCCCAGTCGCCTGCATCCAGATCTCCTGCCGGCTTCACGCGGATTACGGTATCTTCTGCATTAATAAAATTCTTTGTGTTTACTTCTGCCTGAACTGTCTTCTGTGAAGCATCCCTCTTTACGAAATATGCAGTATAAAGAGAAGCTGCCGGCGAATCCTGTGTAGGAGTCATGCCTTCTTCATTTGCGCCTGTGTTCTGGCCTGAGCCGTCACTCAGTTTAACCGGTTCGCTGAATGTTACATGGTAATTTGATGTCAGAGAGCCGTTTGCTGTCACAGCCTGCTCGATTTTCTCGATTACTGGACTTGCACCGTCCATGGACTTCATGATAGGGTCTTCGCTCAGGTTGAGGATAATCTCTTCATTGGTAAGTCCGTTGGCAAGGTTTTTGAGCTTGTTCGGTGCAATGCGCAGGCGGTAGGAATTACGGTAGTAATGGTTATTTGTGCCCTTTGTATCAAGCACTTCTGTCCAGTCACGCGTTGTTTCAACGAGATATTCATTTGTGCCTGCACCTGTAACTGCATCCGTGATTCTAGAAACCATAATCGGGTTGCTGCCGTCTCCAAGGCTGATATTGGTAGGTCTGGAAATCGTCACCCATGTTCCGTTCACATACTGCTGCAGTTCTACTACAGGAGTTTTTGATGCTGTATTGCTCTTTTTGGTCTTAAATGTATCCTTTGAATCTACAAGGCCGATTTCACAGTTTGCTGTCAGCTTGAACTGCTCAGGGGACTGTACTTCCAGATTGAAGGACGGTCTGCTGGTATCTGACGGCACTTCAAAGTCTACAGTGGCAGTATTGATGATGTTTCTCCAGCCGTCTGTCTTTGCTGCCCAGTCGCCGACATTTGAAATTGACAGGGAATGTCTGCCCACCGGCAGGGACTGGTTCAGCCTGATCGTTACAATGTGGCGCTCATCCACACCATTGCGGTAAATGCCCACGCTGACAGATCCCTTGTCAGTGAGGCTGTTTTCAACGGTATCTTTTCTTGAAATAATATCACTTGCTGCACTGTCGCTGCTGTTGATATCCTGTGATGAGCCGTTCACCATATTGCCGTATATGCCGGTGCCGAGCTTTACAGCATCAATTGCGTAATTTTCCACAAGGTCAGCTGCATATTGGCTGTTCAGATTGCCTGTAACATCATCACTGCGCAGTACTGCTTCTGAAAAATCTACTCGAAGTGTATTGTTGTTGACAACATTTACTTTCAGTGCAGAAGGCTGGTAGCCGTCTGTCAGCTTGCAGTATACTGTATTCGAAGATGTAATGACGCTGCCTGTGTTGCGTTTGTCCTGGAATGTTACTTTGACAGTTGAATTGTCTGTCATTGGATCTTTCACAAGAAGCTCCAGTGCATTCGGTTCGCCTTCAACATCTAATACGCCGATAACCTCATGCTGTTGGCCGCCGTTATATGCACTGTCAACGCCGCTCCATACTTCTGCGGAGAATTTGCCTTCATCCAGTGCGCCGTTCGCTTTTCTAAAATCCTTAGCTTCACCGAAGCTGGCAATTTAAGGAGCCCCTCATCAATACTTCACCCACTTCTTAAAATCACCAAGCTCCAGCTCCCCGGCCCTGACCCGCTCCAGCATTTCCTTCGCCTCCATCCGCCACAGCGAAAAATGATTCTCCTTCATTTTTCCGCTTCGAATACGTGCATGGTGAGTTTTATAAGCGCGGTTATATATTCTCAGAGCTTCATCGTTTTCCAATTTCCTTTGAAAAGACTGCTTTGAGCCGACAGCAGAGCAGGATACGCCGGAGGCATTCACTCTGTTACAGTAAGCAGTCCTGCGGCTGCTTACGACAAAATACTTCCCGCAGCTGTTACATTTTCGGATCATTGTCCCGGTCTGGATCATAGACAGGATTTCCAGATCCAGCAGCTGCCGCAGGCTGTTGATTTTATATGTCTCGTATGCGTTCGGTGAAGTAATCTGCTTCGCGTATTCGACAGCTGTATGAAAATAGGCTGCCAGTTCTGGAGGGATTCCGTCGCGCCTTAAATTTAGTCCGTTGAGAGAGTGGAGGGGCTTAAAGATATTAGCGGTGCCGCAGCCGTTTTCTGGTCGATGGCCTCTGCCCTGAGCCGTCGGCTGAAAGGAAAGCCTGTCTGCGGTGTGTATGCACATCTGGCCGGATGATTCGTGGAAAATCCTGTCAAACAGCCATATGCGCTGGGCCGTAGTCAGCGTATTCAGATCATTTGCGGATATATCTAATAGGAAGAAAAGCATGTTGTATACATGATACTGGGTATTGATTACTTCAGAAAATGCTGCTGCTGTATCAGGCAGCTGGCGGCGAAGCTGTTTTTCTGGTTCGTCTGAAGCCTGTTCCGGCTTCGCTGCCCACGTCTTATATGTCTGGTAAAAATCATCTTCCGTGAACCATGAGGACGGCAGCAGCCCCGTGATTCTCTTGTAATACCATTCAGCATTGCGGGCAGTGCATATGTCCTTTTTGTTAGAAAAAGCAGCATGCGTCAGCAGATGATAAAAATAGTCCCCGACAGCCTTAATGACGGTTTTTTTGTATTCATGTTCATAATAGGGATGTATGGATCGCAGCGTTTTTGTGATTTGTTCCAGGCCGCTGCTGTCTGAAGTGTCTTTTGGTTCAAAAGTCGTAAGATCCATTTTCTGGGAAATGTATTGATGAAGCAGCCCGGGCAGGCAGGATAAATCCTCTGCGGCATATTGAAACAAAAGGCTGTGTGTGCTGTCCGAGGAAAATAAAGGGTCATCCTTTTCATTGAAGTATTCATATCCATGATTGTAAAATTGAACGTAAGCCAAAATGAGTCCTCCTTGGTCAGGGTATTAAACTGCAGCATCTATTTTTATTGACAAATACAGAACGCGTGTATATAATAAATTATATTAGATAGTAATACAAATGTCAATGTACTATCTAAAAATGATTCGACTGCTTTCGCTAAACGGTGATTTGAAGCAGTGGCCGTTTTTCGGCCATGGACAAAAGGCGGGGCAGAATTACACAAAAGAGAAAAGTTTTATTTTCTTTGTATTTTATATTCAAGGAGATGAAAAGCATGAAAAGAGGAATTTTAAAATTTGACACATGTATTATGGACGGGCATGCCGATACGTTTCGGACGATTTTCAAGACGCAGCATGGCAGGGTGCTGTATCTGCTTTTGGAAATCAATGGCTCAGACTGTACGATTCTGGACTGTTTTTATATCGACCGGAACCAGAACAAAGCGGGGGAAGAGCGCTACAACTGTAAGCCGTCGAAGCTGCAGACCTTTCAATTTAAAGCAGAAAAGCTGCTGTCGGTCGTTGAAAAAGAGCTGGATAAGAAATATTATAGTGTGGAGTTTGTACCTTCTGAGCAGGATGAGCTGTCGATGGAGGAGTATCTGCAGTGGAAGGTTGAGGACGAACGAAAAAAATACAGTTTTCTTGTTATGGTCGGGGATGGGGAGAGTTATGGCGGCCTGCCGGTACGTTTACGCACGCGTCTGAAAAACAGGCTTCATAGATCGGTTTATATTGAGCTGAAATATTACAAAGAGGGAAAGGGGGTCGTCCACCAGTGCTATTATTACGACCGCAGGTACCGGCGCCAGGATGTCAAAGTGACGCCTCCGCAGCTGGTCAGCTGTTTCTTTCCATACAGTCATCAGGGAATATTAAATCTGCTCAATCAGGAAATATGCTGTGATTTTACGCATATGGTTGTAACAAATGAGATCGATGTGGATTCAAATATGACGCCACTTTGCGGAGCTTTATAGGAGGTGCATCAGGGTGGCGATTGTTCTATATGCCAGAAAATCGGTTGAACGTGAAAACAGTATCAGCTGCGAAACACAGATTGAGTACTGCAGGTCAGTGATCCGGCCGAATGAGCGCGACGAGAAGATACTGACTTTTGTAGATAATGGCTATTCTGGGGGAAATGTCAACCGTGATGGTTTTCAAAAAATGATGAAACTGATCCGGCAGGATAAGATCAGCAAGGTCATTGTTTATAAACTGGACCGTATCAGCCGTTCGCTGTCGGATTTCGTAAATATTCTACAGGAATTCAAAGCTCATAATGTCGAATTTGTCTCTTCACAGGAATCTTTTGACACATCCTCACCTTATGGAGAAATGATTGTAAAAATCCTGATGGTGTTCGCTGAATTTGAACGGACGTCGATCATTAACCGTATCACGCAGGCATATGCCCACAGAAGTGAAATGGGATTTTATATGGGAGGCAGGAAACCTTACGGATTTGAGCTTGTGCCCACGGTCATACACAATATAAAGACAAAAAAGCTCAGTCCTGTTCCTAATGAAGTGGAACAGATTCAGTACATATTTGAGGTGTATGCACAGGAAAGCGTATCCCTGCGCAGGCTGCTGGATATTTTGATTGCAGAGAACAAAAAGCCGCTCAGCGGCAGGGACTGGACTACGTCAAAGCTGTCATCCCTGCTGAAGAATCCGATCTATGTGAGGGCGGATGCAGACGTTTATAATTATTATGACAGGCACTCAGTCCAGATGATCACGGATATACCTATGTTTGACGGGGAGCATGGCGCGCAGCTGTACGGACGCAATAAGCACCGGGCAAATGATTCTGACTGGTCTGATATGAAGCTGGTGCTGCTGACGCATGACGGCATAGTGGATTCTGATATCTGGCTGAAATGCCAGAAGAAACTGGAGAAAAACAAGCAGATTGGAAACAGTATCAGCAACAATACCAGCTGGCTGTCTGGAAAGGTAGTCTGCGAAAAATGCGGCCATACGATGACTACGATCAAGGGCAGGGTCGGCAGGGAAGGAAATATCCGGCGGTATTTCAACTGCACCGGAAAATCCCATAAAAAAATCTGCACAGGGGTAAAAGCAACGATTTATGCAGAAGATCTGGAAAATATGGTTTACAACTGCATCGGTGAGAAGCTGTCGGACATAAAAGAGATGAAGCATAGTATGGTGGCAGGTGATACGGCTGCGGTCAATGAATTAAAGCTGAAAATAAAAGAAATTGAAAAGGAGGAAAAACAGCTTATAGATTCTATACTGGCAGGCGGATATGAGGACGCCCTGCTTGCGCTTGCCAATCAGAAGGCGGCACAGCTGAAAAAGGACCGTCTGGTACTGCAGGAACGTATCGATGAGTTAAAAAGCAGGAGGGATGAGACGCACCGTGCGGTCGATCTGGCCCGGTCATGGAGCAAGGCAGATTATAGGCGCAGGAAAGAAGTCGCTATGCTGCTGATTTATAAGATTGTAATCAGTGAGGACGGCAGTGCCGAAATCATTTGGAATATTTAAAAATAATAACCACTTTGCGTAGCTATACTATAACTGTTATTGGATGTAATTTGTAAATTATGTTTAAAAATATGAGTGGTATATCGACAAAAATTTACAATTTTTTACAAATTTTTCATTTTTTGCATAGACTTTTAAAATAGGATGTGCTATAATCAATTTCAGAAAGCATCATGTTCAGGGCAGGCAAGAATATAACAGCTTCACTTACACAAAAGATAAACTGCTTTGAAAATGATGCTTTCTATTTTATTCACATACGCTTATAGCTTCAAAGAGGATATATTCTTAAATTAAATACTTAACTAAACGAAAATCAAATATTGTTAAATGAACTAAACTTAAATCAAATATTGTTAAATGAACTAAAC
>CAJUHV010000006.1:19549-25408 GCA_910586445.1 uncultured Eubacterium sp. | reverse complement strand
TCAAATATTGTTAAATGAACTAAACTTAAATCAAATATTGTTAAATGAACTAAACTTAAATCAAATATTGTTAAATGAACTAAACGAAAATCAAATATTATTAAATGAAATAAACTTAAATCAAATATTATTAAATGAAATAATCTAAATCAATTATTTTTAAATCAAAGTAAGAATTTTTTCGAAACATAATTTCTAATTTATAAATCCAAATATAAAATTTGAACGGGCGAAGTCACAGATTCATAATCCAAATTAAGCAGAATTCCGATTAATGAATCTGGTCAGAAGATGCCTGCATAGCACAGTCTCTGGCTGTCCAAGCAGATTCTTAAAATATATCAGCTGCATTAAAAAATAAGACCATAATTTATAACAGAATGATAAACAGGCAAGCATACCGGGAATCCACAAAAACAGCCGCATCTTTAGAGGGCCACAGTCATCAGCATTTTTAAGAGTCTGTAAAAAAACAATTCAGCTGTTCTGTGGATTTATGCAAAAATTTAAGCTCGTCCTGCGTGTGTCCTTGCAATTATGGAATTTTATGATAAAATGAAACAAATAACAGCAAAACAATGACAGTGAAATAATGAAAGGAGTCATATATGAATTTAGGCGAATTCCAATCACTTCAAGTTGTAAAACGAGTTGATTTTGGCATATACCTGGCTGAGGAGCCGGATGACGATGAGCGTGTCCTGCTGCCCAAAAAGCAGGTTCCTGCGAATACCCAGATTGGAGATACACTGGAAGTGTTTTTATACAAGGATTCCAAAGATCGTCCGATTGCGACTACGAATAAGCCGAAACTGGCGGTCGGGGCCTGTGCAGCCTTAAAGGTATTATCGATCGGCAGAATCGGTGCATTTTTGGACTGGGGGCTTGAAAAGGATTTGTTTCTTCCATTTAAAGAGATGACCTGCGAGGTACACGAAGGAGACGAGATCTTTGTAAAATTATACATCGACAAAAGCAGCAGGCTCTGTGCGAGCATGAGGGATCTGTATGCCATGATGTCTTTGGATTCTCCATATCAAAAAGACGATATCGTATCCGGGAGAATCTATGATATCAGCGAAAATTTCGGCACATTTGTTGCGGTGGACGATAAATACTCGGCAATGATTCCCGCCCACGAAGACTGTTCTATGCTGCGGATTGGTGATGTGATTGAAGCGAAAGTCACGAATGTCAAGCCAGACGGCAAGCTGGACCTGACACGCCGTGAGAAGGCATATTTACAGATGGATACCGATGCGCAGGCGGTAATGCGGGTGATCGAAGCGCATGGAGGTGTTCTGCCGTTTAATGACAAAGCGTCGCCGGAGGTCATCAAGCGGGAGATGAAAATGAGCAAAAACGCTTTTAAACGCGCAGTGGGACGTCTGTATAAGGAACGCAAGGTAAAGATCACCGAAGACAGCATACTGATTGTAAGATAACTACAGGAAAAGATTTCAGACAATAGAAAGCACGCTGCGCGGACCTTCTATTGTCATGAATAAGACCGGCATATTTTTGGAAAATATGCCGGTGCTGCACCTTATGCATACACGTCAATATTGCCGCCTATGCCCGGATTGACTGACTGCTCCATGGCTTTTACCATATCCATTCCGAGCGTCTGTGACAAATCCAGCTGTTTGCTCAGCAGAGCGATTGATATGTCGCTTGGTACAGAGGTGGATAAGCTTGGCATCTGCGCAAGGGCAATATTTGGTAATGAACCCACATCCATATAGATTTCCTCCTGTCTGACATACTTGCGTTGGCAGCCATGCGGCTTTGCCGCAGATCTGCCGTTACACTTTAAATTATACAGACTTATCAGCCAAAAAGCAACACTGGTGTTTTCGCAGCGGGTTTCTGCCGTCTATTGACAAATTGTATGCTAGGATTTAAAATAGCGTACGGAGTCCGGGACGTTTTGCAGGCATGGCTGTGAACCGGGCTGACTCTGTATACATATATTAATAAGAAATAATATGACGAAAGAGGCAAAAATATGGAATCTTATTTGGTATTTAAAGATCTGGCAATTATTATTATTGCTGCAAAATTGTGCGGGATAGCAGCCAGAAAATGCAAAGCACCTCAGGTAGTAGGGGAAATTGTGGCAGGTCTTCTGATCGGGCCGAGCATCCTGGGATGGGTCAATCAGACTGATTTTCTTATGCAGATGGCTGAAATCGGCGTAATACTGCTGATGTTTTCGGCAGGGCTTGAGACAGACCTAAAAGATCTGGTAAAGACCGGGCCGATTGCAGCACTGATTGCATGTGCGGGAGTGTTTGTTCCGCTGGTATTTGGCGCATTTTTATATATGGCGTTTTACGGCGTGTCTCCATGGGGATCGGAAGGCTTTTATAAGGCAGTGTTTGTCGGCACGATCCTTACGGCTACGTCTGTAAGCATTACCGTGGAATCGCTCAAAGAAATGGGGAAATTAAAAGGAAGAGTTGGGACTACGATTTTAAGCGCGGCGATTATTGATGATGTCATCGGCATTATTGTGCTCACGTTTGTGATCGGTTTTAAAAGTCCGGATTCAAAGCCCTTGACTGTACTTTCGAATACGGTTTTGTTTTTCCTGTTCGCGATTGTGGTGGGATTTATCAGCTACAAGATTTTCAAGCTTGTGGATACCAGATATCCGCATACAAGGCGTATTCCGATTGCAGGGCTGGCGTTCTGCCTTGCCATGGCATATATTGCAGAAAAGTATTTTGGGATCGCAGATATTACCGGTGCGTATGTGGCGGGAATTATTCTCTGCTCGATCCGGGATTCGGAATATATAGCCGAGAAAATGGATACCAATTCCTATATGCTGTTTGGGCCGGTCTTTTTTGCCAGTATCGGATTAAAGACAAATGTAGACAGCGTGAGCATGGGCATTCTGGTTTTTTCGGCAGCATTTGTGGCAGTCGGCCTGCTTTCCAAGATCATCGGGTGCGGGCTTATGGCGCGCCTGTGCAGATTTGACAAGCTGGATTCTTTGAAAATCGGCATAGGAATGATGACCAGAGGTGAAGTGGCGCTGATCGTATCACAGAAGGGACTTTCTGCAGGGCTGCTGACGCCTGTGTATTTTACATCAGTTATACTTTTAATTATCGTGTCGTCGATTCTGACGCCGATCCTGTTAAAGCTGCTGTATGCAAGGCAGTGAGGGCAAAAATAGAAAGACACCGCAGTTTTTTTGATATCAGTCATGGATTATAATGTAAGGGGCTGTGGCATTAAGAAAAATGATACAAGATATGACTAGTATAAATGATCCTTCTATATCTTGTATATGTTTTGCTTAGTGCGACAGCCCTTTAAAATATTTTCTGCGCCTGTTGATAAAATTGATCATATGCAGGGGATTTTATTGTCGCATTTTGTATAAATAACACATATATTACGATTTTTTGTTGTCAGATGTACCGCCGGGAGCTGTGCTTTGTGTGATTTTGCATAAAAAAAGACAAAAAATGCTTAATTTATCTTCGTCCAATTAGTTGACACAATGGAAATGCTTTGCTATAATAAGTTCCGTAATAAAATTGTAACAAATAAAATAGATGAATGTAAGAAACATACATAAAAGTGAGAGGTATTTTGGGAGAAGAAGATTAGGAGGAATTATGAAGAAAAAACCATTAAAAATAGTGACTTGCTGCCTTGCTGGCGCATTATTGACTGCTGTACCGGTAAACGCTGTATACGGTACTCCAACGGCAGGGATTTCGGGACAGGTAAGCGCTATAATGGATAGTGAGTTAAATACTTCATCGCCAGTTGCGGGGATATCATTGACAATTTCATCTTATTTGGAAAAAGACGCTGCTTCAAGAAAATCAAATGTAGATCTGGATGATTTTGACGAGACGGAATCTGACGGACAGAAAGGAAAAGAAGCAGTTTCAGATAAAAAAGCAGACAAAAAAAGTGAAAAAAACAGCAAAAAAGCTGATCAAGAGGAAAAGTCCTCAAAATATGATTCTATGGCAGTAGCACAGGTCAATGACTATGTGAATATCCGTAAGAAACCGAACGAAGATGCAAAGCTGTTAGGAAAGCTGTACAGTAACTCTGTAGCAACCGTGCTCAGCAAAAAAGGCGGCTGGTATAAAATTCAGTCAGGTTCTGTTACCGGTTATGTAAAGGGCGATTATATTGTAGTCGGTGACGAAGACTTAGTAAAATCCGTAGGCACACAGATTGCAACAGTCAGCACTACGACATTAAAGGTAAGAAGCAAAGCTTCTACAAAGTCAGAAGTACTTACGCTTGTACCGGGCGGCGAGGCTTTGACGGTTGCAAGCATGAAGGAGTTTAAAGACGGCTGGGTAAAAGTAGCTGTTGACGGCGGAAAGGGATACGTTTCGTCGGATTACATAGAACTGACACGCGAATATAACTACGCAGAGTCGAAAGAGGAAGAAGAAGCAAGACTTGCAATTGAACAGGCAAGGATTGAGGCAGAGGAAGAAGAAGCACGCAGGGCAAGAGAGGCAGAAGAGGCAGCGGCAAATGCAGGCACGTCCAATACAGGGACAGACAGCTCTTCTACAGGGACAAGCTATAGCAGCAGCTCTAACAGCACAAGCACAGGTTCTGGCAGCTCAAGCACAAGCACAGGCTCCAGCAGCACGGGCAGCAGCACAAGCTCCAATACGCCGTCTACCAGCACGGCTTCTGGTTCTGGACAGGCTGTTGTTAATTATGCAAGCCAGTTCCTTGGAAATCCATATGTATACGGCGGCTCCAGCCTGACAAATGGGACAGACTGTTCTGGATTTGTAATGAGTGTATATGCACATTTTGGCGTTTCTCTGCCGCATTCATCCAGTGCACTCCGCAGTGTCGGCTATGGCGTCAGCTATGACAGCATGCAGCCGGGCGATATCGTATGCTATAACGGACATGTCGGAATCTATGTCGGAGGAAATACAATTATCCACGCAAGTAATCCGGCAACAGGCATTAAATATACATCTCCGGCAA
The DNA here is from genome assembly GCA_910586445.1 of uncultured Eubacterium sp. Taxonomy (GTDB): domain Bacteria; phylum Bacillota; class Clostridia; order Lachnospirales; family Lachnospiraceae; genus Eubacterium_J. The sequence continues at coordinate 20,410 of CAJUHV010000006.1, read as the reverse complement.
ACTATCGTACAGTTGTAGCAGTACGCAGGATTTTCTAGTAAAAAGAAAGCAGGATCACTGTATACAGGGGCAGATGCTCTGGTATGTATATGATTTAAGAAGGAAATACATAAAAATTGAATAAAAGAATAAGATATAATAACCGACATCTGATTTAGGATGTCGGTTTTTTGTCGGCCTAAGATTTCAGGTGCGCCGGCCTTGTAAGATATGTAAAAATGTTGTAAAAATTTCATAAATATTTCGACACCAATCCTGTAAAAAAACAGGGGTGTACAAAATACCCAAAAGAACAGTCCGGGGCAAAAAAAATGATCAGGATTAGATGTGTAAAAGTAAAAGTTATCCACATGGAAAAAAGCGGAAAATGTGAAAAAATGGAGTTATACACGGAGTTATACACGTTATCCACAAAATAAGATGTGGAAAAGTGTGTGGACAGCCCTGTAAACCCGGAACATTTGTTTTGTTGATAAGTCATAAAGTTGATAACTTTTGAAATTAGATTGAAAAATCTATTGACATTTCAATCGTAGAACAAGTACTTGCAAAGTGAAAAAGAGTCAAAATTGTTACACAATTCTGTAACATTTGGGCAGAAGAATCCTATTTGCAAAAAGATATAGTCTTTGTTATACTACTTTGGCGTGGATATCTGTTCTTTGGGCATATAATCTAGATTCGGCGTATGAAATGCTGCGCCTTGTGGGACATTATATATAAGCAGTATGATTGTGGAACAATGAGAAAATGAAACAGCGAAGCGGTGAGAAAATGAAGCAATGAAGCAGTGAGAAAATGAAGCAATGAAGCGGTGAGAAAATGAAGCAATGAAGCGGTGAGAAAATGAAGCAATGAAGC
>CAJUHV010000006.1:0-19449 GCA_910586445.1 uncultured Eubacterium sp. | reverse complement strand
AAATGAAGCAATGAAGCGGTGAGAAAATGAAGCAATGAAGCAGTGAGAAAATGAAACAATGAAGCAGTGAGAAAATGAAACAATGAAGCAACGAGATCATGAGACAGTAAGAAGATGAAACAATGAAATAATGAGGATAGAAATGATTAAAGATAGAAACTATTTTGAGATGCTGCGTTCGTATCTGCTTATCGCAGCAGGTACAGGGCTGATGGCATTTGCAATTAAAAGCTCTTTTGACCCGATCGGGCTGGTAACGGGAGGGTTTACCGGCATAGGTATTATGCTGCGCAGGCTTACGGCAGATTTTATTGAAGGCGGAATACCGATCTGGTTTACGAATATTCTGCTGAATGCACCGCTGTTTCTGGTGGCGTTTCGACTGAAAGGAGGCCGCTTTATCGGCAGGACAGTGCTGGCTTCGATGCTGCTGTCGTTCTGGCTCGGCGTGATACCGGATGTTGACCTTGCAGGCGGAGATTACCTGCTGGCGTCTGTTTACGGCGGCGTCCTGACCGGAGCAGGAATCGGGCTCGTATTAAGCGCAAAGGTAGCGACCGGCGGCACAGATCTGATTGCGACACTGGTTCATTTAAAATTCCGTGCATACTCTATTGCGCAGCTGCTGCAGGTGATAGACGGAGCGATTATACTGGCGGGTATTTATGTGTGCGGAATCCGCGCGTCGCTGTATGCGGTATTTGCAGTATATATTACAACACGTGTTTCTGATTTGATTACGGAGGGCGGTAAGTTTTCTAAGGCAGTATATATTATATCCGAGCAGCATGCGCAGATCGCGGATGCTGTTATGCATGAGATGGACAGGGGAATTACGCTGGTACCTGCGGTCGGCATGTACCGGCATGAAGAACGCAATATGCTTTTCTGCGTTGTATCCAAAAAAGAGCTGATTACGCTGAAAGAATATATCAAAAATATTGATGCAGGTGCATTTGTGATCGTGACAGATGCAAGGGAAGTGCTTGGAGAAGGTTTTTTGGAATATTAGCACAAAAAATTGCGAGTTTCTACTTTATTTTTCTTGCGTTTTGTATTATGATAATAAAAAATGATTTTTTACACAAAAACAGGGTTGATTTTTTGTGAATCTTGTATAGCGCGGGAAAGCTGAACTGTTACGTTACGTGAGAGAAGGAGAAGAGAATATGATATCAAACCAAATACTTCAGAATACAATAGATGGGTTAAAGGGGATAGCCCGGACTGATTTATGTGTGATTGATACCGAGGGAAAAGTTTTGGCCTCAACATTTCCAGATGGGGAGAATTATATGGAGTCAGCCCTGCTGTTTGTCGAATCTCCGGCGGACAGCCAGGTTATGCAGGGATGCCAGTTTTTCAAGGTATTTGATGAGCATCAGTTAGAGTACGTGCTGCTTGCCAACGGTGAGAGCGATGATTCTTATATGATCGGCAAGATTGCCAGCTTTCAGATACAGAATCTATTGATTGCATATAAGGAACGTTTCGACAAAGATAATTTCATTAAAAACCTGCTGCTGGATAACCTGCTGCTGGTGGATATTTACAATCGTGCAAAAAAGCTGCATATCGAAGCAGATGTCAGGCGGGCTGTTTACATTATTGAAACAAACCGTGAAAAAGACGGCAATGAGCTGGAAAGGGTAAGAAGCCTGTTTGGAGGCAAGTCCAAGGATTTTGTGACGGCAGTGGATGAAAAAAACATTATTGTCGTAAAGGAACTGGCTGAAAATGAGGGCTATGACGAGCTGGCAAAGACGGCAGAGGTTATATGGAATGTTTTTTCATCTGACCCGAATTGCCAGGAGCATATCGCATATGGTACAATCGTAGGGGAGATCAAGGAAGTATCGCGTTCCTATAAAGAAGCGCGCATGGCTTTGGATGTAGGCAAGATCTTTTTTGAAGAAAAGGATATTATCGCCTATTCGCAGCTCGGCATAGGAAGGCTTATTTACCAGCTGCCGATACCTCTTTGCAAAATGTTTATCAAAGAAATATTTGACGGTAAGTCACCGGATGAATTTGATGAAGAGACGCTGACTACGATCAACAAGTTTTTTGAAAACAGCCTGAATGTGTCTGAGACTTCCAGACAGCTGTATATCCACCGCAATACACTGGTATACCGATTGGATAAGCTGCAGAAAAGCACGGGGCTTGACCTGCGTGTGTTTGAAGACGCGATCACATTTAAGATCGCGCTGATGGTTGTTAAATATATGAAATATATGGAGACACTGGATTATTAAAAGCACAGTAATAACAATGAATGATTAGGAGGATATATGATTCGGCTTGAGGATGTGAGTAAGTCATACGCAGAGGGTGTTCCTGCACTGGATAATATTTCAATCCAGATCAAGGAAGGGGAGTTTGTATTTATCGTGGGAGACAGTGGTTCTGGAAAATCAACCCTGATCAAGCTGCTGCTGAAGGAACTGGAGCCGACAAACGGAACAGTATACATAAATGGCAGGGACGTCAGCCGGATCAGGCGCAGGCAGATTCCCAAATTCCGCAGGCAGATCGGGGTCGTATTTCAAGATTTCAGACTGTTAAAAGATCTGAATGTATATGATAATGTAGGCTTTGCAATGAGGGTCATTGGAGAGCCGAATCGGGCGATCCGTAAGAGGGTGCCGCAGATGCTGTCTATGGTGGGGCTTGCCGCCAAGTATCGGTCTGCGCCAAGGCAGCTGTCCGGCGGGGAGCAGCAGCGTGTCGCAATTGCACGCGCGCTGGTCAACCAGCCGAAAATACTGCTTGCAGATGAGCCTACAGGAAATCTGGATAATAATAATGCCTGGGAAATTATGAAACTGCTCGAGGATATTAATTCTAACGGGACGACTGTAGTAGTGGTTACGCATAATCTGGAAATTGTGCGAGAGATGAGAAAGCGTGTGATCACGATTGAGAAAGGAATTGTGGTCAGTGATGAACAACAGGCAGATGATATATTTGGCAGCGGCATTTAGGCTGCTGCCGGCGGAGGTTTTGTTTGAATGAGAGTGAGTGGCTTTTTTTATTCTCTGAAAGTGGGAATTATTAATATATGGAAGAATAAACTGTTTTCTACCGCGTCCATTGCGACGATGACAGCCTGCATTTTTTTGTTCGGACTGTTTTATGCAATTGTAGCAAATTTTCAGTCGATGGTAAAAAATGTAGAAGAAGGAGTAGCGATTACGGTCTTTTTTGAAGACGGCATATCAGAGGAACAGGTGCAGGCGATCGGCCAGGCGATTTCGCTGCAGAAAGAAGACGTGCTGCGTTACCGCTACATCTCGGCAGAAGCGGCATGGGAAGATTATAAAATGCAGTATTTCGGCGGAGATGAAGAAGCGGCAGAAGGATATGGGGATGACAATCCTTTAAAAGATTCGGACAGCTATGAAATATTTTTAAGCGATGTATCCAGACAGGCAGAGCTGGTCAGTTATTTGGAGTCGCTGGCCGGCGTGCGCGAAGTCAAACAGTCCGAAACAGTCGCAAATATGCTCACAGATTTTAATCGTCTGGTCGGCTATGTGTCAATGGGCATTATTATGATCTTATTTGCCGTTGCGACATTTTTGATCAGCAATACCGTATCGGTCGGTATTACTGTGCGAAAAGAAGAGATTGCGATTATGAAGCTGATCGGGGCTTCGGATTTCTTCGTGCAGGCACCGTTTTACGTAGAAGGCATTATGATCGGACTGATTGGTTCGATCCTGCCGATGTTTATTTTATATATTATGTATGGAAGGCTGATACGGTTCATTACAGAAAAATTCAGCTTTTTAAACAATCTTATGACGTTTCTTGCGGTGGATGACGTGTTCCGCATACTTGTGCCGGTTGCGGTCGTGCTTGGAATCGGTATCGGGTTCGTCGGAAGTGCGCTTACGATACGCAAGCATTTGAAAGTATAAGCGCTGCTTTGTGGTCAAAACGGCAGTATCAGTTGTTAGAATGGGTTGCTAAATGTATGATAGAAGGACGAGAAAATATAGAACATTCGAATAAGATCGAACATCCAGAAAATGTGGAACATTCAAATCAAACAAATAATATCAGGCAGGTGATAGAAGTGCATGAGATCGGGGAAAAGGAAGGCCACCCGTTTGCAAAAGGTGTTGTCACCGGCTTATTGTCTGCTGTCTTTTTTCTGCTTATATCTATCGCAGTCTGGATTTTCTGGCTGAATGGACGCATAAGCACAGGCAGTGCTATGGGCGGGGCAGGCGGCTCTGCAAATATTATTGACAATTCTGTACGTGCAAAGGTCAATGAACTGGCAGGCGTCATTAATGAATATTATTATGAAGACGTGGATGAGGAAGATCTGACGGACGGCCTGTATAAGGGACTGTTTGCGAGCCTTGGAGACCCATATTCTGCGTATTATACAAAAGAAGAGTATGAAGAGATGATGATATCCGCCAGTGCGCAGTATTACGGCATAGGGGCGGTTCTTCAGCAGGATAAGGATACAATGCAGGTACAGATCAAAAAGATCTATGATGATACGCCGGCAATGGAGGCAGGCCTTGAGGAGGGAGATATCGTAGTCAGTGTAGAGGATATTGACGCGCGGTCTATGGAACTCTCAGAACTGGTCACGCACATACGCGGAGAAGAAAACAGCAGGGTGCATATTGTGATACTCCGTCAGGGAGAAGAGGAAGAACGGGAGTACGATGTCAGGCGCGGCAAGGTAGACGTGCCGACGGTAGACAGCCGTATGCTGGAGGATGAAGTCGGTTATATTATTATTGCTGAGTTTGGTGAGGCAACAGCCGAAGACTTCAAGCAGCACGTGGAAAAGCTCGAAAAGCGCGGCATGAAAAAGCTGGTCGTAGACCTCAGGGATAATCCGGGAGGCATGATGAGCAGTGTCAGCGAAATTCTGGATTATATCCTGCCGGAAGGAGTGATTGTATACACAGAGGATAAATACGGCAACAGGCAGGAGCTGAAATCGGATGCAGAGCACTGCTTAAATCTGCCGATGGCTGTGCTGATAAACGGCAACAGCGCAAGCTGCTCTGAAATATTTGCGGGTGCGATACGTGATTATGATTACGGCACGCTGATCGGCACTACGACTTATGGCAAAGGCGTTGTCCAGACTGTGCGGCCGCTGACAGACCAAAGCGCCATTAAGCTGACGACAGCCAGATATTTTACCCCGAAAGGCGAGAATATACACGGCACAGGCATTGATCCTGATATAGAATTAAAATATAAATACACTGGAAAGCGCAGCGGAGAGTACGATTATACAAAAGATAATCAGGTGCGCAGGGCTGTCAGTATCCTAAAGGAACAGTAATCTGTTTAAAGAGGTTGTAAGGAAATTTTTCCTTGTAATAGAAGCCTGTTTCGGCAGGCAAATATAAAAGAAAGATGGTGATAAAATGGTTGAATTTGATGCTTACAAGTATACGCTTGGCACGTTTACAAAACCATTACAGGAATTGAGGGATTCACTTTGACCTCGCTAATAAAGGCAAAAAGGTAGAAGAATTAGAGCGCGAAATGGAAGCGCCGGATTTCTGGAACGATACGGAAGTATCCCAGAAAAAAATGAAAGAACTAAAGAGCCTGAAAGATGATATCCAGACCTATGGCGAGCTTCAGACCAGATATGAGGATATTGAGACGCTGCTTGCCATGGGCGAGGAAGAAGGGGAACTGTCGCTGCTGCCGGAGATTGAAGAAGCCATACAGGCGTATCAGCAGCAGTTTGAGGCAATCCGCATTAAGACGCTGCTTTCAGGCGAATACGATGCAGATTCTGCGATCGTATCCTTAAATGCAGGCGCAGGCGGCACAGAATCCTGTGACTGGGCCTCGATGCTGTACCGGATGTATACAAGGTGGGCCTCTGGCAAGGGGTTTGAGCTTGAAGTACTTGATTATCATGAAGGGGATGAGGCAGGCATTAAGTCCGTGACGTTCCAGGTCAACGGTACCAATGCATATGGCTATTTGAAATCAGAAAAAGGTGTCCACCGTCTGGTGCGGATTTCACCGTTTAATGCAGCAGGCAAGCGCCAGACCTCATTTGTATCCTGTGATGTCATGCCGGATATCGAAGAAGATGTAGATATTGAGGTACGCGACGAAGATATACGTATTGATACGTATCGTTCCAGCGGTGCCGGAGGGCAGCATATCAATAAAACATCTTCTGCAATCCGCATTACCCACTATCCGACAGGGATTGTTGTCACCTGCCAGAACGAGCGGTCGCAGCATATGAACAAAGATAAAGCTATGCAGATGCTGAAATCGAAGCTGTATCTGTTAAAGCAGGAAGAACAGGCGCAGAAAGAGGCAGGCATACGCGGAGAAGTAACCGAGATCGGATGGGGCAACCAGATCCGTTCGTATGTAATGCAGCCGTATACGATGGTAAAAGACCACCGTACAAATGCCGAAAGCGGCAATGTAGGAGCTGTTATGGACGGGGATCTGGATCTATTTATCAATGCTTATTTGAAATGGTCTTCGTTATCCTCCTAAGCCGTTTCCGGCTTGGGAAGGCAGCGGAAAATCAAAAGTAAGGGAGTATTCAGAAATGATAAAAATAGCAGTAATGGGTTATGGAACGATTGGATCTGGCGTCGTGAAAGTAATCGAGACAAATCAGGAAAGCATATGTAAAAAAATAGGCGAAGGCATAGAGGTGAAATACATACTTGACCTGCGTGATTTTCAAGGTGATCCAATGCAGGACAAGGTAGTGCATGATTATCAGGCCATTGCGCAGGACCCGGAGATAGCTATTGTAGTAGAAAGCATGGGCGGCGTAGAACCGGCATATACGTTTGTAAAAGCAATGCTGGAGGCCGGCAAAAGCGTTACGACGTCAAATAAGGCATTGGTCGCAGTGCACGGGGCAGAGCTGATTGAAACGGCAAAGCAGCAGAATGTCAATTTTATGTTTGAAGCCAGCGTAGGAGGCGGCATACCAATTATCCGTGCGCTGAATTCCTGCCTGACGGCAGACCGTATTGAGGAGATCAGCGGTATTGTAAACGGCACGACCAATTACATGATGACCCGGATGGCACAGGAAGGCTGCGAGTTTGAAGATGTCTTAAAAGACGCGCAGGAGAAAGGATATGCAGAAAAAGATCCGACTGCAGATATTGAGGGACACGATGCAGGGCGAAAGATTGCAATACTGACTTCGCTGATCGCAGGACAGCAGGTGGATTTTGAGGATGTATACACAGAAGGCATAAGCCGGATTACTGCCACAGACATTATGTATGCAAAAAAAATGGGCCGCGTGATCAAGCTTTTGGCAACAAGCAGGCAGGTGGGAGATACGTATGCTGTTATGGTGGCACCATTCCTGCTGCCGGAGGATCATCCGCTGTATACAGTAAACGGCGTATTTAATGCCGTGTTTGTACGGGGAAATATGCTGGGCGACGCTATGTTTTACGGCAGCGGCGCAGGCAGCCTGCCGACAGCAAGTGCAGTAGTGGCAGATGTCGTGGAGCTGGCAAGGCATATCGGACGGCACATCGAACTGGAATGGAGGCCGGAAAGACTGGAAATCGCAGACTACAGGCAGCAGCAGGGGCGTTTCTTTGTACGCGCAAAGGCTGACCGGACGGAAATCGAACAGGTATTTGGCACTGTAGAGTATGTGGAAGTGCCGGAGTTATCCGGCGAAAACGGATTTATTACGGCATGTATGAAAGAAGCAGAGTATGAGGCTAAGGCATCTCAGCTGGCGGAGATTGTACAGATGATCCGGTTCCGTTAATGATAAATGATATTCTGTGATCGCTGATTGATACCAGATAAGGATAAATTTCAGATTGAAAAAAGAATATTGAAAAAAGTTTTTGCATATGCTATAATGCCGATAGGCAAAAAGAAATCACAAGTCCATGCGGACAAAAAGTAAATCCCCAAACCGTGTTGCAGCACAGTTTGGGGATTCTTCTTTTCTTTTATAGTGGCAAAGTACCCACTAGGTTAGTTGCTGCTCTTATCGTCACTGTCTAACCATTTGATGATGTAGTGGCAGGCTGCACCAGCCAAAACAGCAGCTAAAAAAGAAATCACAACTTCCATGCAAACACCTCCTCCCTGTTGCGGGTTTCGGTGAGCTGCACATAAATTATATCATACTATTCGATATTTTTCTGCTTTGATCTCAAAGATTTGTTCTGAGGATTGTGGCTATAGCAATCCGATGCTCGCTATCTCTATGGACACTGTCATAAAGTGGCTTCTCGGGGAGTTAATTTTCTTAATTTATACATTTACCTTCCGACTTCTATTATAAGTGATCAAATTTAAGCCTGATTATAGAATTATGAATAAAAAACCAGATACCTCAGCGGCTGAGTATCTGGTTTTTTTATATTTCCGGCCTATACGCCTCTCATTGTCAACTGAATGCGTTTTTTCGGCAGGTCGACGCTCAGCACCTTGACGTCTACGATATCGCCTACGCTGACTGCTTCGAGCGGATGCTTGATAAAACGGTCGCAGATCTGGGAAATATGCACCAGTCCGTCCTGATGTACGCCGATATCAACAAATACCCCGAAATCAATGACATTACGCACGGTACCTTTTAAAATCATACCCTCTGTCAGATCTTTCATTTCCAGTACGTCGCTGCGCAGTATCGGCTTTGGCATATCATCACGTGGATCACGGGCGGGCTTTTCCAGTTCCTTTACAATATCCCGCAGAGTGATCTCGCCGATTCCCAGTTCTTCTGCGAGCTTTTTATAATCGGATATTTTTTTGGAAATATTTTTTAAGCTGCCGGTAGTAATATCCTGCGGCTCAAAATGAAGCTCTGCGAGCAGCTTTTTGGCGGCCTCATAGCTCTCTGGATGGACAGCTGTTGTATCCAGCGGATTGCTGCCGTCTATAATGCGGGTAAAGCCTGCGCACTGTTCATAGGCTTTCGGGCCGAGCTTTGCCACCTTCAGCAGCTGGCTGCGTGAGTCAAAGCGGCCGTGCTCTTCCCGGTAGGAGACAATATTTTTAGCTACTGCCTTGCTGATGCCGGAAATATATTCCAGCAGTGAGGCCGAAGCGGTATTTAAATCTACGCCGACTTTATTTACGCAGTCTTCCACTACGCCGGATAGTGCCTCGCTTAACTTTTTCTGGTTCATATCATGCTGATACTGCCCGACACCGATGGATTTTGGATCGATCTTGACAAGCTCCGCCAGAGGGTCCTGCAGCCGTCTTGCCATAGAAGCGGCACTGCGCTGCCCGACATCAAAATTTGGAAATTCTTCGGTGGCCAGCTTGCTGGCTGAATAAACGGAGGCACCGGCTTCGTTTACGATGACATACTGCAGCGGACGTCCTATCTCTTTTAATAAATCGACAATTACCATTTCTGATTCTCTAGAAGCGGTGCCATTTCCTAGGGAAATTAATGTTACATTATATTTATCTACCAGTTTTTTGATCGTGGCCTTAGACTCCTCGACTTTGTTCTGTGGAGCAGTAGGATAGATCACTGTAGTATCCAGTACCTTGCCGGTCGGATCTACGACAGCGATTTTGCAGCCGGTACGAAAAGCAGGGTCCCAGCCTAATACAACCTGATTGATAATTGGCGGCTGCATTAGAAGCTGTTCCAGATTTTTACCGAATACACGGATGGCGCCGTCTTGAGCCGTTTCCGTCAGGCTGTTTCGGATTTCACGTTCAATGGCAGGTGCGATCAGCCGCTGGTAGCTGTCTGCGATCACTGACTGCAGGACCGGGGTAGTATGCGGGTTGTTTTTTACAATAACCTGCTTTTCCAGATAGTGTATAATATCCTCTTCCGGGGCTTCTATTTTTATGGTCAGTATTTTTTCTGCTTCGCCGCGGTTCAGCGCAAGTACACGGTGTCCGGCGATTTTGGAGGCGCTTTCAGAAAAATCATAGTACATCTCATAAACGGATTCTGCCTGCGGATCTTTTGCTGCGGATACGATCATGCCCCGTTTTGCAGTCATTTCACGGATGCGCATACGGTAATCGGCTTCATCCGATATGATTTCGGCTATAATATCAGATGCACCGCTTATAGCTTCTTGAGCTGTATTTACTTCTTTTTCTGGGTTTATGAATGCCTCTGCTTCTTTTTCCAGAGGCGTATCTGTCATCTGCAGCTGGATGATGGCTGCCAGCGGCTCAAGGCCTTTTTCTTTGGCAATCGTCGCCCGCGTCCGCCGTTTCGGCCGGTATGGGCGGTAAAGGTCATCTACGATTACGAGTGTCTGTGCAGCTTCGATCTGGGCTTTTAATTCATCGGTGAGCCTGCCCTGTTCCTCGATGCTGGCGATGACCTGCTGTTTTTTGTCTTCCAGGCTGCGCAGATAGTTCAGGCGTTCTGAAAGCTGGCGCAGCACTTCGTCATTTAATGAGCCGGTTGCCTCCTTGCGGTAGCGGGCGATAAAAGGAATCGTATTGCCCTCATCGATCAGTCCCACGGCAGCTTTGGCCTGTCCCGGTTTAATCTGCAGTTCCTGTGCAAGAGTTTGTATAATATCCATTGTTTCTTCTGCCGCATGATGCCATGCGCCTTTCTATGTATTTTTCGTATTGTATTATACGCAAAAGAGGGGATAGTGTAAAGATGGAGTCTGAAAATATTGTTTTTTGGACAGCTCCATGTTATACTGCTTTTTATGGATATGGAGCCGTATCAGCAGGTGTCGTTTATTAAGGGGAGGATACAAGGATTTGCTTGAACATAATGAACATAATTATAATCATCTACAGTATACAAAAAACAGCCAGACGGGTGATAAGCGCTCGAGGCCGCTGACCACAGCTGCCATAGTATGCAGTACGATTGCTATTTCGACAATCTGCTGCCTTTATCTGTCTGTAATCTGCGGGGTGCTCGGGATCATATTTGCGCTGTTATCCAAAGGCGGTGAGCTGACGATGTCGCAGAATGCAAAGGCTGCACTTTGGATCAGCGTATTTGCCATTTTTTTGTCAATTACGCTGGTGGCAGGATCATTTCTGATCGTGATTATGCGGTATGGGAGCCTGGAGGCATTCTGGAACGCCTATATGGAAATGGTGAACGCCTATATGGCAGGCCCTTAAAAGCCGTCACATGGAAAAACCATAAAATGCATGCAGTATATTTTTTATAATAAAGCTGCCGATAATAAGCAGGACCGCTGCCCATGCGTAACAATTGCGGTACCGCATGCCGATGCAGAGCCGTCCTCTGCTCAGCCGGTCAATTGTCTGTGTAATCATAAAATACAGATAAATGACCGCGCCATAAGGCACAGCCGGATGAAAATAAACGGACTGTATGAAATGGCCGCTTAAAAGTGCGCGGACGGCCCTTGTACCGCCGCAGCCGGGACAGTAATACCCGCTGACTAAGTGGAACAGGCAGGGCGGCAGCTTGGGCAGGCGAAATCCCGGCAGGCACAGGCGGCAGGCTGCAAGGACGGCAGCCAGAATGCAGCCGATCAGGAAAAAGTCATCTTCTATTGTACGCATTCGTTTTTGATTATTGTGGGTGCGCATGCAGCTATGTTTTTTTCGCATTTTTGTTCCATTTCTATTATTATGTGGTATAATATACATAAGTTTTTTAAAGTTGGGCTGCTATAGATTATAACATATTTTCAATAAATTTTAAGAGGTGATTTTATGACGATTGGAGGAATTTCAAATTCGTATAATCCGTATGCTTATACAGCAGATGCAGGCATGTCGGTAAAACGGTCGAGGGAAGATCTTAATTTTAACACGTCAGGCAGCAGTGCAGCTGCAAAAAGTGCCGGCGCAGACAACAGCCATAAGGTAAAAAGCGGCTACAAATCTTCGCCTGCAGACTGCCAGACATGCAGGGAGCGTAAGTATCAGGACGGTTCAAACGAATCGGATGTGTCATTTAAGTCTCCGGGACATATTTCTCCGCAGGCATCTGCCTCGGCAGTCATGGCACATGAGCAGCAGCACGTATCGAATGCATATCAGGAGGCCTCTGAAAAGGACGGCAAAGTAGTCTCCTGCAGCGTATCCCTGCGTACGGCAGTCTGCCCGGAATGCGGGACGACATATGTTTCCGGCGGTACGACCAGCACATCGATCTCTTATCCAGACGAGTCAAATCCGTACCAGAAAGATAAAAAAGCACAGGATGCGATCCGGCTGATAGGTGCAAACATTGATTATGCTGCATAAATTAGGATGGACAATGCTGAAAGAAAAAACGGCGGGAGAGGAAATCAATGACAAAAAGAACAACCATGGAACTAAAGCGTCTGGCACGTGAAAATCTGATCGGTAATTATATACCAGTAATATTTGCCATGCTGACAGCTTTTTTCATGCCGATTGCGCTGCTTGGGCCGTTTACACCGCGCAAAATAGGAAAATTAAGTTTTGAATGGATTATTCCGGCATTGGCGGCGTTTATACTGGCAGTGTTAGGGCAGCTTCTGGTAGTATGTGTAGTCCGTATTCACATCCTGCTGGCCAGAAAACAGCGTCTGGTGTATAAAGACATGTACTGGGCATTTTTTAACCAGCCAGACAGGTTTTTATCGGCTGCACTGCTTCTGGCAGCTGTCTTTATTCTGCCGGCAGTACCTTCTGCTTTCGGCATGTATTATCTGGCAGTGCAGAATATGCATGCCGGCAAGATCCTTTTAGCCTCTGCGGCGGTAGTTTTTCTGGCAGCAGAGATTTACATTGCCTATATGCTGGAGCTTGTATATCCGCTCTGCATTGACCGCCCGCAGATGTCCGCAGTCGAAGGCTTTCGTATGTCCTGTACGCTTATGCGGGGAAATAAAATGCGGTTTCTGCGGCTGCAGCTGAGCTTTATAGGATGGTATCTGCTGGGGGTGTGTTCAGCGGGAATCGGATTTTTGTGGATTATTCCTTATATAGGGCAGACATCTGCAAACTTTTATTTGGATTTAACAGGACAGCTGGATCAGGCGCAGCAGGATGGAGGAACTGACTATGAAGACGGAGTTTGATATACAGCTTCAGCCCAAGGATATGTATCGGTATAATTTATATCATGCTTATACATCGGCAAGCGGATATGTCGCGATTGCGGCAGCCGGGATTGCGCTCTGGGGCGCTGTAAAGACATGGGGAGAAGTGAGTTTATCGTATTCATTTTTATATATAGCATTGGGAATTCTGTTTTTGGTCTATACGCCGGGCGTATTGTATCTGCGGTCAAAGCAGCAGGTGCTCGGGTCGCCGGTATTAAAAGGCGTCCTGCACTATGTGATTGATGATACGGGCGTGACGACATCACAGGGCGAGGCAAACTCGGTTCTGACATGGGATCAGGTGTACCGCGTAGTTGCTACAAAGCACAATATATTAGTCTGCATAAACCCGCAGAATGCATTTATTATTCCACGGGCACAGGTCGTACAGGAGTACGAGGCGATCCGCCAGATTGCACAGGCACATTTGGAGACATACAGGTTTAAAATGAAATAGCCGGGTTATTTGAGGTTATAATTTTGAAAATGAGTATCGGACAATTATTATAATTGATTTAAGTGAAATAGTTGATTTAAGATTAGAACAATTGACTTAATGTTGAAACAACTGATTTAAGGCTGAAATAACGGATTCAGTATTGAAACAATTGATTTAAGGCTGAAACAATTAATTTAAGATTGAAATAATTGATTTTAGGAGGTGGCATGCATGATCTATGAAACAAACTCTTTGTCAGACACTTTAAAATTGGGCAGGGAGTTTGCCAGGCAGGTGCAGCCGGGTGATGTCTGTGCATTGATCGGCGGCCTTGGTGCCGGCAAGACAGCTTTTGTGCAGGGGGTGGCAGAAGGGCTTGGGATTACCGAACCGGTCAGCAGCCCGACGTTTACAATCATGCAGGTATACGAGGGCGGGCGGATGCCGCTGTACCATTTCGATGTATACCGGATTGCCGCCATCGAAGAAATGGATGAAATCGGGTATGAAGACTGCTTTTACGGCAGCGGTATAACGATTGTAGAGTGGGCGGATCTGATTACAGAGATTATGCCAGGTGCATACCGGATCATAACGATTGAACAGGATCTGGAAAAAGGGTTTGACTACCGCCGCATTACCATAAATTGGAACGGAGAACGACATGAAAATATTGGCGATTGACAGTTCTGGCATGGTTGCCAGTGCAGCTGTTGTAGAAGATGACAATCTTTTAGGCGAATATACGATCAATTACAAAAAGACACATTCCCAGACGCTGCTTCCTATGATTGATGAAGTCGTGCGCATGCTGGAACTGGATCTGGCAGACATAGATGCAATTGCGGCAGCAGGCGGGCCGGGTTCTTTTACGGGGCTGCGTATAGGCGCGGCAACAGCCAAAGGGCTTGGATTTGCGCTGGGAAAGCCGCTTATTTCCATACCGACAGTGGATGGGCTTGCATATAACCTGGCAGGATGTCCTACGCTGGTATGCCCGCTTATGGATGCCAGAAGAAATCAGGTATACACAGGGCTGTATGAATTTACGGGATTTCAGATGCATGTGGTGCTGGAGCAGTGTGCGGTCGGAATTGATGAGATTTTGGCACGGATCAATGCAGCTGGAAGGGCGGTTACGTTTCTGGGAGACGGGGTTTTGGTGCATACACCTTATATCAAAGAGCACTGCAGCGTGCCGTATGCATTTGCGCCTGCACATTTGAATAAACAGCGTGCAGCGTCGTCTGCCGTACTTGCCATGGAATATTACCGTGCAGGCAGGCAGCAGGCGGCAGCAGATTTCAGGCCCAGGTACCTGCGGCTGTCACAGGCTGAGCGGGAGAGGCTGCAGGCAAAACAGTCCAGGCAGAAGCCGGATGTCAGGATTATGCGGATGACATCTGCGCAGACAGCACAGGCGGCTGCGCTTGAGGCAGACATTTTTTCTATGCCGTGGTCGGAGCAGGCATTTGTGGATGCACTGGCCTGTGAACAGGCTTTGTTTTATGCGGCTGTGATTGATGGCAGGGTCGCGGGCTATTGCGGGATTTATCTGGCTGCTGATGAAGGCGAGATCACAAATGTCGCTGTTGCTCCGCCTTTTCGCCGGCTGGGCATTGCAGAAAAGCTGCTTGCCCATTTATTGGCAGAAGCGGCAGACAGGGGGGCACGCCAGATTTTTTTGGAAGTGCGTGTTTCAAATACACCGGCAATAAAATTATATGAAAAATTAAATTTCAAGGTGGCCGGCAGCCGGAAGGGGTTTTACCAAAGCCCCTCGGAAGATGCATTGGTAATGCAGCGCAGCTTATAACGCAAATAATGCACAATTAGCCAGCAATTACCGCTATACTCTTGTGGCTTGGTCAATTATACTGTATAGGAAAGCAATCGACTATACGGCACAACACTGCCGCCAACAGCCGGGAGGAAAAAGATGAAAGTTTATTGTAATTGCTGTGGAAAAGAAATCCAGTTTAAAGAAAATACGCAGATTGCGCTGGAAGATTACGTGGTTATTGACAAAAGCTGGGGATATTTTTCCAGTAAAGATGGTATCCGCCAGAAAATGAATATATGTGAATCCTGTTTTGACGCATGGGTGCAGACCTTTGCAGCTGCGCCGGTCAAAGAACAGGAGCATGAATTGTTATAATTGTTTATGAAATATAAATCGAAATAAAGGAGTTGTAATGTTAGATGTATGTTTGCTAGGAACGGCAGGCATGATGCCGCTGCCATACCGTTTCCTGACGTCGCTGATGACACGGTATAATGGCAGCAGCCTTATGGTTGACTGCGGGGAGGCCACGCAGATCGCTGTAAAAAAGGCTGGATGGAGCTTTCATCCGATTGATGTGATCTGTTTTACGCATTACCATGCAGATCATATCAGCGGTCTGCCGGGACTTCTGCTTACAATGGGAAATGCCCAGCGTACGGAGCCTCTGACGATGATCGGGCCGAAAGGGCTTAAAAGGGTGGTATCTGCACTGCGCGTAATTGCACCGGAACTGCCCTTTGAAATAGAGTGCATAGAGATTATGGATGCGCAGCAGGTATTTTATCTGCATGGATATAAAATTACTGCATTTATGGTCAGGCATAATGTCGTATGTTACGGCTATACGATAGAAATCGAGCGACAGGGACGTTTTTGTGTCGAGCAGGCAGTGCAGCGGGGGATACCCCAGAGGTACTGGGGAGTGCTGCAGAAAGGGACAGATGTAGAGTATGAGGGCAGTGTCTTTACGCCGGATATGGTTATGGGGCCGGCGCGTAAAGGCATTAAGCTGACATACTGTACAGATACAAGGCCTGCCGAATCACTGGTAAAAAATGCCGCAGGATCTGACCTTTTCATTTGTGAAGGAATGTATGCAGAACCGGATAAGCTGATTAAGGCAAAGCAGTATAAGCATATGACTTTTTATGAAGCTGCACAGGTTGCAAAAGACGCCGATGTAAAAGAGTTATGGCTGACACATTTTTCTCCATCGCTCGTACATGCGGAAAACTATATGCCGAAAGTACGTGAGATATTTTCAAATGCACATCTGGGCAGGGACGGAAAGATGATAGAAATGAATTTTGAAGAAGGCCAGGATTAAACAGATATGTATTTGCTCGGACTGCGGAATGCTCTTCGGGAATTGAGAGAGGAGGGTGCTTTATGAAGAAAAATATAAAAATGGGGTTAAGCGCAGCTATTGTTATAATAATGATTGTCGGGTGCTACTATTATATGTCGCATCGTAAGACGACTGCAGCAGAAGATGACGTAGAGGTGACAGAGCTTCATCAGGTGCTGTCCAAAAATCTGGATGCGGCTTATCCGCCGACGCCTAGAGAGGTCATCAAATTTTATAACCGTATTATAACATGCGCTTATGGCAGCGAGTATGACAGCAAACAGTTTGACCAGCTGGCTGATCAGGCAAGAAAGCTTATGGATGAAGAACTGTTGGAGCATAACCCGCAGGATGAGTATAAGAGCAGCCTGCAGAAGGAAATTGATTCTTATAAAGAAAATACGCAGAAAATTCTGAAAACTAAGATCTGTGACTCGGATGAGGTGGAATACAGGGAAATCGAAGGCAGCAGATGTGCGTATGTAAAGTCTACGTATTTTATGAAAGTTGGAAAAGGCGATTTTATCAATACATATCAGCGGTATCTGCTGCGTAAAGATTCGGAAGGCTGCTGGAAGATTCTGGCTTACCATCTGGCAGAACCTGACGAAGCTGATTAGAAGAAAGTATATAAACTGGAGGATATACGATTGGATGGACAGGATGTAAAAATACTGGCAATAGAAAGCTCCTGTGACGAGACAGCGGCAGCAGTTGTTGTAAACGGCAGGGATGTCAGGTCAAATATTATCTCTTCGCAGATTGATATACATACATTATATGGGGGCGTTGTGCCGGAAATTGCGTCCCGTAAGCATATTGAGCGGATCAGCCAGGTGACTGCCGGCGCGCTTGAGGCGGCAGAAATGACATTGGACGATATAGATGCGATCGCTGTTACATATGGGCCGGGGCTTGTGGGAGCACTTCTGGTCGGGGTTGCGCAGGCAAAAGCCATTGCGTACGCTAAGAAACTGCCGCTGATCGGGGTGCACCATATCGAAGGGCATATCAGTGCCAATTATATAGAAAATAAAGAGCTTGAGCCGCCGTTTTTATGTCTTGTAGTATCGGGCGGACATACCCATCTGGTCAATGTGGTGGACTATGGGGTGTATAAAGTGTTGGGCAGGACCAGGGATGATGCCGCAGGCGAAGCGTTTGACAAGGCAGCAAGAGCGATCGGACTTGGGTATCCGGGAGGCCCGAAGATTGAAAAAGCTTCTTATAGAGGCAATGCAGAGGCCATTTTATTTCCGCGTGCAAAAGTCGGCGGGAGTGAATATGATTTTTCCTTCAGCGGATTAAAATCTGCTGTTTTAAACTATCTGAACGGCTGCCGCATGAAAGGCATTGAGATTGTGCCGGAGGATGTGGCTGCTTCTTTTCAGAAAGCAGTGATAGACGTGCTGGTTGACAATGCCATGCGGGCGGTTGACCAGCATCATGCAGAACGGTTTGCCATAGCAGGGGGCGTGGCTTCAAATGGAGTACTGCGAAACAGTATGGCAGCGGCGTGCCGGGAACGCGGCGTAGAATTTTATCATCCATCTCCTGTATTGTGCACAGATAACGCAGCTATGATCGGTACAGCTGCATATTATGATTATCTGGCAGGAAAGCGGGATGACTGGACGCTGAATGCGGTGCCTAATTTAAGGCTGGAGAGTGTTTGAAAAATGCTTTCTGTGAGATGGGGATAAGCCGGTTTAGAAAGTGAGCAGACAAGAGGGCTTTATATGCCTTTATTTTTGCATACCAAATTAGCAGGATCAAATATTAAAATTAAGACTTTACATTAAAATTAAGACTACATATTTAGAATCGAACTATATATTTAAAAATAAGCAGGCACAGCAGAAATAAGCAAGAATAGCAGTAAGTTGGAAATAAGGTTCTTTCTGTATTTTGGGTATCCGCATATTCTCTGAATTTGCTATAAGTTACTAAATTGGCCCGGCAGAGTAAAACGAGAATAACGGAGTTGCCCAAACATCAGAAAGAACCGGAAATAAGCAGGTGGCAGTTATGAAATATACAGCAATTGTGCTGGCGGCAGGAAAAGGGAGCCGTATGAACAGCAGCATCAGCAAGCAGTATATAGAATTAGGGGGATTCCCTCTTATATATTATTCCCTGCAGGCATTTGAGCACAGCAGGGTGGACGATGTGGTTTTAGTGGCGGGGCAGGACGAGACGGATTTCTGCCGCAGCCACATCGTAGAAAAGTACGGTTTTCATAAAGTAAGGCAGATTGTCGCCGGGGGCAGCGAGCGGTATCTGTCTGTATATCAGGGGCTTTGCGCTGCGGACAATCCAGATGTTGTGCTGATTCATGACGGGGCAAGGCCGTTTGTCACGCAGGAGATCATAGAGCGGACGATAGAAGCAGCGGTAAAGCATGGATCAGGCATAGCAGCAGTGCGGGCAAAAGATACTGTCAAAATAGCAGATGATGAGCAGTATTCGGTTCAGACGCCGGCGCGTGATCATGTCTGGATGATGCAGACCCCGCAGACATTTTTGTATTCTGATATACGGTCTGCGTATGAAAAGGTCATTGCTGGAAACGCGCAGCAGGTGACAGATGATGCGATGGTTATGGAGGTGGCATTTGGGCGCTCGGTGAAGCTGGTAGAGGGAAATTACCGTAATATTAAGGTGACTACGCCCGAGGATTTGGAAATTGCAGATTTATTTGTAAAAAAATTAAAATTAGGTATTGACATGTAATGGAATTGATGATAAGATATGCGTGTTCTGAAGTGAGCAAACAATTTGGAGAGGTATCGAAGTGGTCATAACGAGGCGGTCTTGAAAACCGTTTGTCCGCAAGGGC